>JAKBZR010000007.1 GCA_021842405.1 bacterium | reverse complement strand
AGCGGAAGGCGTTGTAATATCAGTTTTAAAATTGTGGTGGCGTGTCACTCATTCTGATATATTCTACGTAATCAATCAGGGGGTTTGATGGATTATAAGCACAGTCTAGCATCCAAGGCTGAGTTCCGGCGAAACCGTGGCTGCCGTAATTGTCAACCACGCCGTCTCGATGGCGCCAAAACGGTTGATTGGTGACCCACGAATAGTAGCCCTGTGGACAGGTATACGATTTGTGCCGGGTGACTTGCGTAGTAAACGTAGCTCCCAATGTGACTCCAAAGTTGATGCCTACCGGTTCAGCGCTGGCAGAACTATCGCCGATGTGAGAGCTAATTTCCGTTTCATCGCTCAAACTCCTTTCAATGGCTTTTTATTTAGCTCCCACCATTCGGCGGCAACACTGGCAAACGAATGGTGGGCGTCACCATTTAATGCGAATAGGTAAAATTTACTTGTGCTGATAAAGCATCTGTTGGTTGTACATATATCCCATCCCAGGTCGTATCTCCTATGTAACCGTGACCTCGAAAGGTGTTTGATTGATGAGACTGATTAGTTCCTCTTTGGAGATTCGTTGCAGCCGTGGGTCTTTCAAATCTGAAGTGCCGCTCTTTACAAGGAGTAACGTAGCCAGTAGGATAACGTATGCCCGTAAAATCATGGATCGCTCCTTTTTATCAGCGTGTATTCGACATTCAAGATATCAAGGGGGTAAAATGCTTCGCACCCCCTTGATACAAAATCACATCGTTTATGCCGGAGACGAACCACCAACATATGTTTCAAAACCATTTTGAAGGTCTGAGACTTGAATTGAAAATCCGGTGGTGGTAGTTCCGTTTACGGTGTACGAGAGATTAATATGCTCCAATTACTGGTTTGGCATTTTGCCCCCCCACCCGCAAAAACGAAGAGCGAGGTCGCCAAGAAGAGGTACAGCGTTGAGCGAGTTCGACTCCAGAACATTTCAATTCTTCCTATATTAACTTTAATGGCTGCCGGTAAAATCACTCGCGCTATATTTAACTTGCTTGCCTGGTATTATTGCATAAATCGTGCCAACTGAAGTAAGAGAGTTGTTACAGTAAGAGTTCAGTTTTATGGGAGTGATTTTCGACCATATTTGCCGCCCCCCCACCCCAGCCCTCCCCCACGGAGGGGGGAGGGTGTCATTGCGAGCAAAGCGAAGCAATCTCATTCACCAGCCCTCTCCCAGGATTGGGAAGTGAAATCGGATGGACCCGGATCGGAATCTTCTTCTTTAAACTTGGAGTGAGGGCGAGGGGGGGCGTTAGGTTATTACCACCGGTTACCATCTTCATTCTAAAGGCAGCAGTATCTTCGGCCGCCACGCACATTGGGGTGAAACGGCACGGCGAAACCCTAAAGGTTTTAAAAACCTTTAGGGTTTAGGTTTAGGGTTTAGGGGATCGGCGCGTGGTGGGCGACGACGACAAGCAGGAGCAGTGAGGTTAGGAGAATTACGCTATAACATTGCCGGAGTAATAGCTAAACGTATTCTATAAATTGATCGTAAAAAACTATAAAACATCCGTATATTTATCGTTTTAGCCTTTTCTCGACAGCCTCTTAAATTCCACCCCCTGTGATCTCTGCAATTTTCGAAGCGGTAGGACAAAAGACCCGACGCAGTTATTCACCCTAATCTGGATATTGGCTGCCGCTGCACATTTTCATCCTAACTAAAGACCGTTTAATTACGGCAATCGTTCCAATACGATCGGCGTTGAAGCGGGCGGCGCATCACCGATTTGCACGACCTCCTTCAACACCGCCGCATCCTCATCTCGCGAATAGACGGTCAAAATCGGTTCACCCCGCTTTACCCCTTCGCCCACCGACCGATGAATCACCACGCCGACCGCATGATCCACCGCATCCTCGGCACGATGGCGGCCGCCGCCCAAATCGGCCGCTGCCTCACCGATGCGCTGGGCATCCATTGAAATGAGGTAGCCGTCGCGCTCGGCCTTGATTTGCCTTTGCACCGGCGCCAACTCGAGTTTCAGTGGGTCTTTCACGACGGCGGCTTCGCCGTATTGGGCTGCTACCATCGCCTCCAATTTGGCGGCCGCCGACCCATCCTCCAGCAAGCGGCTCGCCAAATCGTAACCACCCTTATGGCTTTTCACCTTTCCGGTGAGCACCAGACCAGCCGCCGCCATTTCGAGGCAGAGAGTACGAAAACGAGCGGCCGCCGATGCGGAGGCTTCGAGATCCAATTTACCCAACGAGCCGGTCAAAATGCCGACCGCCTCAATGATTTCCAGCGCATTGCCGACCGTCGCTCCCAGCGGTTGATTCATATCGGTGAGCAGCGCACTCGCCGCGACTCCGGCATTCTCGGCGATCGTCAGCATGGTATGGGCCAACTCACGGGCGCGCGGAACCGTCTTCATGAAGGCGCCCGCCCCCACCTTCACATCCAGAACCAGCGCGGGTGAGCCGGCCGCCAGCTTTTTTGACATAATGCTGGCCGCAATGAGCGGAATGGAATCCACGGTGGCGGTGACGTCGCGAAGTGCGTAGAGCTTTTTGTCGGCCGGTACCAGTTCCACTGTCTGACCGATGATGGCCAACCCGATGCGCTTCACCTGATTGATCGCCTCCTCCACCGGCAGATCGCAGCGGAAGCCGGGGATCGCCTCCAGCTTATCCAGCGTGCCGCCGGTATGGCCGAGCCCATGCCCCGACATTTTTAAGACCGATACACCGGCCGCGGCCAAGATCGGCGCCACCACCAGCGAGGTCTTATCGCCGACGCCGCCGGTGCTGTGCTTATCACAGCGGGGCGCTGGTAAAATATCGGCTGAAAGGGTGCGGCCGCTGTTGCGCATCGCCGAAGTGAGAAATTGAGCTTCCGCTGCCGAGAGTCCGTTCAGGTAGGCCGCCATGAGCCAGGCTGAGGTTTGGTAATCGGGGATGTCGCCGTCCACCAGTCCGCGGATAAAGCGCTGGATGTCGTGCTCTCCATGCTCAAACCCATCCCGTTTTCGGGCGATGAATTGCATCGCATCCCAATCCGGATTATTATGTTTTGTGAATGAGGTGCTCATGTCAACCTCATAATCGGTGGATTTTACGAACGGTTCAGAATGCTTCGCTCACACCGGTGTAGCGATATTCTCTTTCGTTCGTCGGGTGAATGTGTGGTTCCCCGTTCTGCAGGCATCGCATCCCTATCCCAAACTCGGGGATTAGCGGATGGTCTCAGGGAGTGGACGCCGATTTCACCGAGTTCTGGGGAGGCATTGAAGAAATGAGCGATCCAATAAAATTGGGTCGTGTAGGACTCGAACCTACGACCCTCTCCTTAAAAGGGAGATGCTCTGCCGCCTGAGCTAACGACCCCCGACATCCCGGTGAGGAATAGGACCTCACATCACCGAGTGACAGGCTTCAGTGTACCTTAATCCGCTTCCATCAATCAAGAGATGGCGCAATTATTTCATTCCAATACACATGGGACAGCGGTGCAAACTTACCATAAGGTTGTTAAGCTATTTCGCACAATCCTCAAGGAACTATCGGCCCCGACGTCGAATATTCCCGCATCGTTATTGCCTAAATCAACGCAATCAGCCCGCCGATTGCGTTGATTGATTAGAAAGGACGGAGCTATGCTGGAGATTGGAATTTGCTCATACAGCTTTCATCGTCTGCTTGGAGCCGGGAGGCAAGACATTTTTCAGTACATTCGGGATTGCAAGGAGCTGGGCTGCACTCAGCTCGATCCGTGGAACTACCATCTGGATCTCATCCGCCGAAACGATGAGAAAATCAAGGATGAGCACTTCATGGATGCGGGCCGGCTGCTGTCCGATGAAGAGCTGTACTATCTCGAACAGGTAAAGGCGGCTGCCGATGAGGTCGAACTTCCTTTCGGTTTGATTGCGGCGGATGGCGCCCATATTTACGAACCCGAATCCAATAAGCGGGCGCTGAACCGGGCGCGCGCTTATCGCTGGCTGGAGGTGGCTGAACGGTTGGGAGCCGATCAGGTGCGGATTGACGCGGGCGGCCCTGAAGATATGCCGGCCGAGGTGTTCAAGATCATCCAGGAAGGATACCGGGATGTCATTGATCGGGCCGGCGAAAAAGGGATCGAGGTGCTGGTCGAGAATCACTGGGGGCCGACTGTTTTGCCGGATAACGTGATCAAACTGTTGGAGAACGTGCCGGGGCTGGGGCTATTATTGGACACGCATAATTGGAAGACTGGTTTTCGAGATGAGGGACGCGCCCGTTGCGCGCGGTACGCCAAGGGGTTGCACATTAAGACACTGCATTGGGATGATGACGGCAACGAGGTGGGCGAAAACGTGGAGGAGGCGATCCGCCTGCTGCTGGAAGCAGGCTATCATGGGATTTGGGGCATCGAATCGGTGCCGGATGACGGCGATGAGCACGCCGGTGCGCGCAAAACCATCGCGCTCATCCGCCGGCTGGTGCCGGTCACATAATAATAATAGTAAGGAGATTTTTGAATGAGCGAAACGGATAAAAAAATCCGCATTGGGATGATCGGTTGCGGGCAGATCGCCCAACACCATATGCGGACATACAGCGGCATATCAGATGCGCAATTAGTCGCCTGTTGTGATGTCAACGAAACGGCGGCCCGAAAGGCGGCGGATGAGTTTCACATCCCGAACGTCTACACCTCAATCAGCGAAATGCTGAAGCGGGATGACATGGAAGCGGTGGATGTCTGCCTGCACAACAACCTTCACATGCCGGCAACCGTTGCGGGATTGGAGGCCGATAAGCACGTCTATTGTGAAAAGCCGATGGCGGGTTCCTATCGCGATGCACGAACGATGTGGGAGACCGCCAAAAAGCTGGGCAAAAAGCTCCACATTCAGCTTTCAACCCTCTACAGCAATGAAACCAGAGCCGCCAAAGAGCTGATCGAGGCGGGCGAGCTGGGCGAGCTCTATCACGCCCGATCCACCGGCCACCGGCGCCGGGGGAGGCCCTACGTGGATGGCTACGGTACCCCCACTTTTGTCCAGAAGCAAAATGCGGCCGGCGGCGCCCTTTACGATATGGGCGTCTACCACATCGCCCAGGTCCTCTACCTGTTGGGCAATCCAAGCGTTGAGCGGATCAGCGGCAAGACCTACCAAAAGCTGGAGATGGATGAGGCCCGTCGGAAAACCTCCGGCTACAACGTGGAGGAGCTGGGACTGGGCTTCGTGCGATTTGCCGGCGATATGACGATGGACATCATCGAGGCTTGGGCCCTCAATTTGGATCAAATCGAGGGATCCTGCGTCCTCGGCACTAAGGGGGGAGTTCGGTTGGATCCGTTCGGCTTTTTCCGCAGCGTCGGAAACCTGGATATTGACGGAACCGTTAATTTAGGCGCCGCCCTCTACCGCTGGAATAATGTGAAAAAGATCATCGGATACGGCGGCTCTCAAGAACACTGGATCGCGGCGCTGCAGGGAAAGGTGGAATTGATACCGACCGCCGATATCGCCTTGAATACGATGCTGATCTCGGAAGGCATCTATCTTTCCGAAGCGCGAGGCCGGGAAGTAACCGCCGACGAGGTCGTGCAAAGCTCCATCTCCACTGCTATTACGATCTGATCTTGTTAAGCCGGGGGGGAGGGGCCGGAAACCTCCGCCTCCCGGTAACGAGCCAATATTGAAGCCGGTTCGCCATCCGCCACCATTCGACCGTCCTGGAGCCAGATGATGCGGGTCGCCACCTTCTCAATCACCCAGAGCTGATGGCTGACAAAGATGATCGTCTTCCCGGCTTGCTGGAACTCGCTGATCTTTTTCAGGCAGCGGTGCTGAAATAGCTCATCCCCGACCGCCAGCACCTCATCCACCAGCAAAATGTCGGGATCGGTATGAATGGCAACCGAGAAGCCCAACCGCATCTTCATTCCATCGGAATAGTTACGAACCGGAATATCGGCAAACGATCGCAAATCCCGCCCCGGCTCCACGAAGGCGAACTCCAGGATCGAATCCAGCCTCTCACTGGTTTGCCGGCGGGATAGGCCCAGGATGGATGCGTCCAGGTAGATATTCTCGATGCCGTTTAAATCGGGATGAAATCCGGCGCCCAGTTCCAGCAGCGGCGCGATCTTTCCATTGACCTTCACGATGCCTGCGGTGGGGCGGTAAACACGGCTTAAGATGCCCAACAGCGTGGATTTGCCGGAGCCGTTGCGGCCGATCACCGCCAGCGTCTCCCCGTGCGCCACCTCCAGGTCCAGGTGATCAATGGCTACCACCCACTCCTTTTTCTGTCGCCTTAATAGATTGAGTGCCGCCCGCTTCAAGGTGCCATGGCGCTGATGAATCATGCGGAATACTTTACGCAGGCCGCGAAGCTCGATCGCCGGTTGATCCATTATGGCTTCTCCACAAATTGCCACTTGCGGGCATTGAAATAGGCGTAGCCGGTTACCAGCACCAACACCGAAAAAACGCCTGATATTTCAATGCTGATGTAGTCCAGCGGCAGATTGTGTGGAAACATGTGGGCCGGCAGCGGTTGCAGGAACGATTTCCGAAAGGCGGTGATTAAGCAGGCGACCGGGTTCAGCATGTAGAGACGATAGACCAACATGTGCCATTTCGGCGGGATGCTGTGCGCAAAATAGACGTTCTCGGTGAAATAGATCAACGGCAGTAAAAAGAAAAAGAGGTTCAGCAGAACGGTTACCAGGTACTTGACGTCTTCGTAAAAGACGTTCAGGCAGGACACATAGAGGCTGACGCCCAGCGTGAAGATAAACTGAATGATGACCAGCACCGGCAGCAGCAACACCGTAATGAGCACCGGTGCCCGCAGGTAGCCGTAGAGGTATAGGAAAAAGACGATCCAAGCCAGCAAAAAATGAATGAAGTTGCTGATCGCGTTGGACAGCGGGATGAGCTCTCGCGGCAGGTAGACCTTCTTGATGACCGGGAACATCAGCAATATGGACTGGCTTGAATCGAGCACCGCGGTCTGAAAGTAGTTCCAGGGGATGAAGGCGCAAAGCACGTAGGCCGAGTAGTTGGGCACTTTCACCATCCCGGTCATGGTTTTAAATACGATTGTAATTACCGCAACCTGAACCAGTGGATTGGCCAGCGACCAGAAAAAGCCGAGCACCGAATTTTTGTAGCGAACCTTCAGATCACGTGCGACAAGCTGAATTAAAAGCTCGCGAAAACGCCAGACTTCCTTTAACTCTTCAATCACTGAGAGATACGCTCGCTCGCGGCCGCCGGTGGTGGCATCCGCTTTTTCAAGGGTGGATTAAAACAGGCAACCTTAAGATGGATTGCCCGGTGTCTTAAAAAATCGTTGATAGTATATTGGCGGAAGGCGGTTGGTGTCAACTGGGGCTTCTTACCTTGTCGCCGAGAAAGGGACCGCATTTTTGAAAATAGTCAATAATCGCGATAACATCTGCACAATTTCAGAGAGAATGGGCGAGTGGATTTATAGGAATGCGAAAGTGCTTACTGTCTTCTCTTTGTAAGAGTTCAGTTTTGTGGGAATGATTTTCGTTCGATCCGCCGCTAAACTCCTTCCCCCTCCTAGGTGTATAGACACGAGGGGGGAGGGGGATGGGGGGTGAGGTGGGCAACGTAAAAATTATTTATTCCCATAAAGCTGAACTCTTACAAACTGAACCCTTTCCAGCCATTTTGATATTGATGGGTATAATGAGTGCATGCAAAACGTACTTTCGGCACAAGACGTTTCTGTATACTACGGCAAAACGAAGGCTCTCAAAGAAGTGACCTTCGACATCAGCGACAATACGGTGGGGCTGCTCGGCCCCAACGGCGCCGGAAAAACCACACTCATCAAAGCACTCCTCAATCTAGTCCCCCCATCGAGCGGCCATTTCCTGTTTAAAGGTGAAAACACATCCAACCTCGGGGCAGCTCTCCGCGAGAAGATCGGTTACGTGCCCGAAAAGGAGGGGCTCCGAAGCGGCATGACCGGTGTGGGGTGGGTCGCATTCTTGGGTGAAATCTCGGGGCTGCCGCGCCGTCCCGCGATCGAGCGGGCGCACGATGTGCTGCAGTACGTTGGATTGGGGGAAAGCCGCTACCGAGAGGTCCAAACCTACTCGACCGGCATGCAGCAGCGCCTGAAATTGGCCGCCGCGCTGGTTCACGATCCGGAGCTGGTTTTGTTGGATGAGCCAACGGCCGGCATGGATCCGGGCGGGCGCCAGGAGATGCTCGATTTATGCCAGGATCTGGCGAAACAGGGTAAAACCATCCTCCTTTCCACCCATATCCTCAAGGATGTGGAGGCGATCTGTACCCAGGTGATCATTCTCCACCAAGGGGAGGTCCTCTCTCATCTTGGCATCGAGGATTGGAGCCGGAGTGAGAGCCGGCACTACCTCGTTCAGTGGCACGGCGAAAGGGAGCTTCTGTTCCACGCCCTCGAGGATCATGGATGGGGCGTCAACCCCAGTGAAAACGGCCTCTTGCGCGTGGTTATCCCGCCTGGAAAGGGGCTGAAGGATCTCTTTTCGCTCGCAGGCGGGCTGGATGGCACGATCCACCGCCTCGTTCATGAGCGCACCACGCTGGAGGAAGTCTTTCTTCAGGCTTTGAGGAAGGGAACCTGAATGCCGATCTACGATCAGGGGTATGAAAGCTATACCGGCGCCCGCACTTCAAGAAGGAGACGCTGGATTCCGCTGATGCGTGAGGAGATCCTCCCCTATACCAAGAAGCGAATCTTTATCTTATTGATCGCACTTACGCTTCTGC
The DNA here is from genome assembly GCA_021842405.1 of bacterium. Taxonomy (GTDB): domain Bacteria; phylum Armatimonadota; class Chthonomonadetes; order Chthonomonadales; family JAMCWF01; genus JAMCWF01. The sequence continues at coordinate 50,654 of JAKBZR010000007.1, read as the reverse complement.
CATGGGTGATTATGGGAATCGGTCCCACCTTTTTGCGCACTCAAATGGGAAATGAGTATTGGCCCTCCTCGATGAACAGCCAGTTGCCGCCAATGGATGAAAAATTAATCGCGCGCATTCTCACCAATCCCTGGACCATCCTCATGCTCGTTATCATCTCGGTGTGGGTTGGATCCGGTCTCATTGCCAGGGATCGCAAGGAGCGCACGATGGAGGTTTTCCTCGGCCGGGCGCTCGGTCCCGCCCAGTATATATGGAGCAAAGGGGCGGCATTGGGCGTATTTCTGCTGGGTATCACCCTAATTCCCCTGATCATCGTGCTGATTTTTCAGGTGGGGCTGACGGGCAACGTATCTTTCCTATGGCACCACATACGGATATTATGGGGAACCCTGCTGTATTCGATTGGCGGGTTCGGCGCTCTAATACTTTTTATCCTTGCCTTATCCGCCCTGGGCGAGAATCCTCGTGTGGCAGGCCTGATACTCGTCCTCATCCTCTTCTTCGGCCTATCGGTATCGAAAATTCTATGGTTTAACACACACAAGCCGATCGTTTGGATTTTCAGCCCAATTGGTGAGCTGCAGGCGCTGGCCTGTCACTGCCTTGGAGTAAGCACCGAGTACCCCATCTCGATCCTTCATTCGGTCACCTTTTTCGGGGTGATGGCGCTGCTCAGCCTCACAATCCTCTCTCTTCGCTTCTACCGCCGGGAGATACTGCGGTGATCAAAGTGACCAACGTCTCAAAGTGGTATGGCATTGTGGTGGGCATCAACCGCGTATCGCTCTCCCTCGAGCCCGGCGTAACCGGCTTGCTGGGCGTGAACGGTGCGGGAAAGAGCACTTTGCTGAACCTGATGGGCGGGCTTTTGAAACCTTCCACCGGATCCGTCACGGTGGGCAACGCGCCGGTGTTCAGCAATGGTAAAGCCATTCGCAAGATCGGTTACTGCCCCTCAATAGACAAATTTTATGAGGATCTATCCGGCGAGGCGTTCGTAACCTATATGGGGCGGTTGTCCGGCCTCACCCTCGATGACGCGCGCCGCCGAGCAAAGGAAGCGCTCGACGAGGTGGCGATCGGAGCGGAAGGGCAAAAGAAAATCCGCCGTATGAGCAAAGGAATGCGGCAAAAGGTGAAAATGGCTCAGGCGATCGTCCATAACCCACCCATTTTGCTGCTGGATGAACCGCTGAACGGTATGGACCCTCCGAGCCGGGCCACAACGATAAAGCTGATCCGGCAGTGGGGCGCAGCCGGCAAATGCGTGATGGTGTCATCCCATGTGCTGCATGAAGTGGAGGCGATGACCTCCCGGATTCTTCTTTTGCACCACGGACGCCTGCTCGCTTCGGGTGAAGTTCCGGAGGTTCGCGAAGCCATCGCAAGCCGACCGCTGCGGATCTCCTTGCGCTGCGCCGATGGTAGGCGACTCGGCGCTTCCCTGATCGCCTGGCCTACCGTCAAATCGCTCGAATTCGGAGAAGATAGCAAAAACCTGACGATCGAGGTCGCCGATGCGAGCGGTTTCTATGCCGAATTGGGCGAGCTGATGGCGAATGAGGACTTCGGACTGGAAATTCTCAACCCACTGGACGACAATTTAGCGTCCGTTTTTCAGTACCTCGTGACATAAAAGATGAATGAAACGATAACACCAAACCTGTACTTGAGATACCGAGAAGCGGTTAAGGCGATTTTTGGGTTCACGGTAAGACGCCTGATGCTTTCCTCGAAGGGCGCGATACTTTTCTCCCTGATGCTGGTTCCGTGGGCAATCGTTTTGTTGCTGGAGTTCCTCATCTCGAAGAGATACATCGTCGGTATGAACGGCTCATTGCTCTACAATTTGCTCATAACGCTCTTTTACATCCCCTTTTTAATTCCAGTATGCACCCTGTTTTTCGGGGTCGCACTGATCGCTGATGAGGTGGAAGGGGGGACGGTCGGTTATCTCTTCGGCCGGCCGATTCCGCGCAGTTTGTGGCTCATCGTGAAATTCTTGGGGACTATCGCGGTGATCGAGGTGGGCGTCGTTTTTTCTATATTTGTCTCATATTTGCTGACTCACATCTCCTCGCACGGCGTCTTCAGCCACGACATCGGAAATCTGAAAAGGGATTCCCTTGCCGCCGCATTGGGCATCGCCGCCTACACCTCCCTCTTCACACTCATCGGTCTCGTCTTTAAAATTCCGCATTTTTGGGGGATATGCATCGCTTTTGGTTGGGAAAATCTGGCCGGCTGGCTGCCAGGATTCTTAAAACGGTTCACCATCCTGTTCCACCTACACACCCTTTGTCCCCAGTATCTCAACCAAGCCAACGCATCGTATCTAAAAGCGGCGCCCGAAAGTGAGACGGCCGCCTGGATGTACCTCGTCGTATTCCTCTTGCTTTTCCTCGTTTTAGCCTGCTGGAAAATCAGCCGCATTGAGGTCTTGGCCAGCCGGGAGGAGTAGTGAGGTTAGGATAATTACGCTATAACACTGCCGGAGTCATAACGTTTTTTACAAGGGCATAATCGCTCCGAACCGGCTCGCCTATCTTTCAAACTCCCATTGCAAGCCGTCTTCCGGCACAAAATCGGCTAGATATTCGGCCGATTCCTTGAGCTCGGCGAGCAGCTTGGCCTCCGTCTTGGTTGAACCCGGAATGATCTCGGCAACCAGCACGTGCTCTTTAACCGGCGGCAGCACCGATGCGTAGGGCTGCTGGGCATAGCGCTGGTGCGATTCCCAGAGCGCCTTCAGCACCGCATCCACTTTGATATGGCCGCGACGGTTATACTCATCCGTGAAAGGCCAGTGGTGCGAGGCGTCTCGGGTCGTCTGCTGAAGATGGATGATTTCGGATACCGCGCCGAACCGCCGCACCCACTCCACGTAGTCGGTATCGGCGCCGGAAAGGCCGTAGTGCTCACCGGCCTGGTGGCCCACATCCAGCGTTACAATGACCGGAATGCCCGAAAATCCTCGGTTGGTTTCGATTAAAAACTCCTCGCACTCCGCCAACGTGTAGGGCTTTTCGCTGGGGATGTACATCTGCTCCACCATCAGGCACCGAATGCCGCTCGATTTCAGCCGGACCGCCAACTCGTGGATCGTCTGGTATTGGCGCGCGACGGCCTCTTTCGTCAATTGCGGATCGGAGAGAACCTCGACCGAGAAGGCGTCCACGTGGCCGCCGAGACGATCGGTTCCCATGGCGGCCGCAATTTCGGCCGCCCCTTCCACCCACTCCATCATCCGGCGCCGAGCCCGCTCATCCCGGTGCGAAAGCCCCAGGAATCGGTGGGTCGCCACGCCGGTGTAGAAGTCACAAATTTTCACCCCATAGCGTTTCGCCGCTTCTTTGGCGGCCGTCGCTTGTTCCAGTTGAAACTCACGGTCTCCCGAGAAAAACGGATCAATCACGTCCCCACAGAAGGAGTGCTGGTTAAAGCCGCACTCCCGCGTGAGCCGCATCCAGTTTTCCGGCTCCTCCCATCGTCGGGTAATGAATGCGCCGTTAATTCCGAGATTCACCGTAACGGTTCGTTTCGTCATAACTCTCCTCTTGTAGATATACTGTATATTTGAACATACATCAAATTTCACCGATCATCTGATTAGCTGCTCATAACCAACATATATTTGGGATTAAAATTGTCATATCAATTGCACTACTGCATTAACGACATTATCCCTTAAATGTAAAATACTTGAAGCCTTAGGGTGATTACTCAACCCATATATATTGGTTTGGAGTCATAGGAATTATTTGCACTCGCCAAGCGGCTTTTTCTCTAAGATGAGCGAAACTCAATCGAACACGGAATTCCTCTCCACGTGATGGTGAATTACGCCCTGCCAGCCAGATCGATTCGCGATGAGTAGGATTATACCGTTCTTGCAACAATCCATTGGGGACAACCGCTACCGTGATATTAATTAATTGATGAGAGCCATTATCTTTGTAATTATATTTTACAAAAATAGTTGTTGCTTTGCTAGTCGAATATATCGTTCTTCTAGTTCGATGCCGATGTAGCGCCGTCCTTCTCGAATGGCCGCAAGTGCAGATGTCCCGCTCCCAAGAAAACAATCCAAAACTATCTCATCCGGTTCAGTAAGTAGACGTATTAATCTCCGGGGCAATTCAATGGGAAACTTAGCTTCATGATCATCATTTGCACGGACCGAAGGGAATGTCCAAACCCCGCGCGATCCCCAATTCTTCCATTCATCCATAGTTAATCGGTTTCGGTCATACTTGGTGATGCCAGGCTTCCAGAATATATAGATATATTCAAATTCATCAACCGCCCGATATGAAAGGCTTGCCCAGCGAGAATTCTCCCAGGCCGCGTCTTTAACCCATACTCGTCGATCATAAGGATAGAAACCGGCCTCCAATGCCCATGTCTCCACCATTCCTCCAACAATCTTAACTCGGGTCTGAGTTTCATATTTACCGCCGCGGATGTTGTTTCCATGTAAACGCCGATCAATCGTCTGCTCACTACACCCGAGTAAGGTCGCTAATTGATACCGATTCGCCTCCGGATGCTCTTTTATGGTGCGCAGTACATCCTCTCTGGTGACTTTCGATTTACGACGATTGGCTGCTTCTGCTTGGATACGAGGCATCGAATCATCACGATAACAGAGAATGTCTGCGATATTGATTGCAAGAAAACCGCCGGGCTTAATGATCGGGAAGTGAAGGGCGATGACCGAACTCAGTAAATCTTGCCATTCCTCAAAGGATATATGGGATTCATAACTCTTTCCAACAAAATATGGAGGGGACCAGACGCTCAACGCAACACTGTTCGGGTCAATCTTTGGCAACAATATGCGTGCGTCACCTTGATAAACGTTATTCGGCAATAAGCATCCATTTGGTGATTGCCCATTCTCGTATAACGTGCTGATGGTGCGTTGTAAATGCTTGGGGAGTCGCTGTGGATCAAAGGAAAGCTCTTGCATCGTTATCCCTCCTTTTCATATATCAACCACCGGTATCGCTCTATGTCCACCCGGCCGTCTTCCGTAAACCCGACCCCCTCCGCCTCAAGCTTTTGGCGCTGCTGAACCGCCATCGCCGGATTTCTTTTCGCGATCAACAGCCGCCCATCCGAACCGACCACCCGCTGCCAGGGAACATCCAGCGGACAGACCGACATCGCGACGCCTACCTGCCGCGGCGTGAAGCGAACCTCAGTCACCCAATCGGCTACCTGACCATAGCTCACCACCCGACCGTAGGGCACGCGGCGCACGAAATCATAGATCGGCTGGTAAAGGTCGTATCGGGGTGGTTGAATCACCTGGCTTATCGCTATTGTGTAATCGCCGCTGAAAATGGCCGCTCATGATGCCGGCGGTGCGGGCTCCGGCCGTTCCGGTTGTGCGGTATGAAAGACGCCCCAGGCACTTCGAAGCAACTCGCGGATCAGCTCTTCACCGCACGTGGGCGGCAGATAGATCGCCAGCGGCGATGAGAGCAATTCGACCTGCGTCCATACCGGTAGGGGCCACCCACCGGCCGGCAGCGTAACGTTCGACTTTCGTCCCTGCTCGCCGTAAGGGTCGAGCCGATTGAGTGAGCTCAAAGTGTAGTTCAGTCTGGCCAGGTAGACGCCCGCCTCCTGCGGATCGCCGACTTGAAGGTAGGCGCGCAGCCCCCCGATTTCCTCGCCGAGGCGTTCGATGAGTGCGACCAGCGCGCTGGACGGCTCGGCGCCCGCTGGTGTGGAAGCGGTGCCGGCGGCGCTTTCCCCTTCGGCTGTTGCCTCCCCGTTTTGCAGCAGGGCGTCGAACCGGAAAGATTGGGTCCGCGCTCGTAATTTCTCTCTAAGTGACTGTGTTTTGTCGGCCATTGGCTAAAATCTCTTCGGCCAGCTCCATATAGTTTTGGGCCGCCGGCGCGCGAGGGTCGTACAGCACGATCGGCTTCCCCTCTCCTTCCGCCTCCGATAATTTCACATTTTTATAGATGATGGTGCGAAAAACTTTCCCCCCAAAACGCTCTCGGATCTCTTCAGCAACCATTCCGTGCAGGCGGGTGTTGCGCTCATACATGGTGAGTAGCACCCCAAATAGGTCCACATGTATCCGCAGGCTTTTGGCGAGATCAGCGATCATTTCGTTCAGGGTGCTCATGCCGGCGAAAGCGTAAAATTTCGGCTCAATCGGTATCAGCAGGTCGCTGCTGCCCACGATACCGTTGGTGGTGAGCGTGCCCAGCGAAGGCGGGCAATCTATAAAAACGTAATCATACACGCCATCCACCGCCTCCAAGGCGTTGCGGAGCCGATATTCGCGTCCGGGCGCCGGCAGGAGAAGCCGCTCGCACTTGGCCAGATCCAAATGGCCCGGCGCCAGGAAAAGGTTAATTTCGTCAATCTGATGAACGATTGAGGCGATCGGCGCCTGATCGGGATCCAGCAGGGTGGAGTGGATTGCCTTCTCAAGATGATACCATTCGACGCCAAGCCCCATCGTCAAGTTCGCTTGAGGGTCCAGGTCAATCAACAGCACCTTCTTACCCCGAATGGCCAGCGCCGCCCCCAGGTTGGCACAGGTGGTTGTTTTGGCGACGCCTCCCTTTTGATTAACAACCGCGATTATTTTCATCGGCTGCTAGCGGCTCCTGCCGGCAGATTCGGATGGTGCAACTCGTCGGCCAAAACCCCATGCCGTATGGCTCCTGGCGTTCCTTCTCCTTCTTGTAAAAGAATCAGCGAGTCGGCCTCGCCGACTAAAAATCCGAGCGGATTAAATAGGGTGCGCGGTCGCAGAATTAGGCGTCCGGAATGGAAGCGATCCCGGCCGTGAACGATATAGATACTGTTGCGAATGTCGTCCAGACACTGCTGATATTCGGACGCGTGCGCTTGATCACCATGGATTCTTAGACGGATGAGGGCGATCAGGGTCTCCCATAGCTCGGTGCCAGGCTCAACCAGCCGTCGCATGCCCGGTCGAGTCCGCACCAGATCGCCAACGCAGAGGGGGTTTCGCCAGATATCGCCGATCGGGCAGAGTATAACCGGGCCGTGGTCCGGCTTCCAGGGACGGTCGAAGGAGATCGTCTCGCCCTTTCTCCTTACCGGAAAGGCCATCCCTCTCGATTCACCGGATTGTGCCCACAGCACCAGTATGATGATCTCGTTTTGCAATTTCTGCCGGTCATCGTAGACGAAGGAAATGGTCGGTTGATCCATCCCGTAACTCCATGCCTGGCTGATGAACCCGTAGGCGGTCGGATGGTGGCTTCGGATCAAATAGCGCCTCGCCTCTTCAAACACCTCATCGGGATTGGAGGTCGCTCCAAAATCCAGCAAGATGGGCTGGTAGACGCCCTCTTCCGAGATGGCGATGATGGTGGATCGCAAAGCGCCGGTTTTAAGGAAGCTGCTGGTGGCGCCAATCTCCAAGTCAGCAAACGCCTCTTCAAATTGAAATAAGTTATCGGCCACCTAAAGCTCCTGATGTCGAGGGGAAAATATCACTGCTTATTTTAGACCGAAAAGAGTCAGAAGTCAACCGGTCGAATTGCCTCATCAAGAATCTAAAGGAAAAGGATACGTTGCCTCATCAAAAAACCACACGAAACGCCGGTGCAAGAGAGAGTTCAGTTTGGCGGGAAGCCCCCCCACCCCAGCCCTCCCCGCAAGCGGGGAGGGTGTCATTGCGAGCGAAGCGAAGCAATCTCCTTCACCAGTCCTCTCTCAGGATTGGGAAAAGAGTTGTCTGCCTGGCGGCAGACAGACAGTGAGAACCTCCTGCTTAAATTGCCCAGGGAACTGAACTCTTTCGTCCGGCCGCTATTCTTTACGGGCGATGAATTGAAAAGATGACTCCGCCGCCTCGATGATGTGAACCATATCGGAGTTCGTCATGGCGGCTGAGAGAAATGCGGTTTCAAATTGGGAGGGCGGCAGGTAGACTCCCTTTTCCAGCATCTTACGGTGGAACCGTGCGAATTCGGCCGTATTCGACCGCTTGGCGCTGCTGTAATCGGTGACCGCCCGGTTCGTAAAAAAGAGGGAGAACATAGAGCCCATCCGATTCACCTGCACCGGCGTTTCAGCTCTCTCAGCGGCGGCGGTCAATCCGGCTTCAAGCTGGTTGCCCATCCGCTCCAGCCGTTCATAAACCTTTGGGTCGGAGAGTACCTTCAATGTGGCGATGCCGGCCGCAACCGCCAACGGGTTACCGCTCAAGGTGCCGGCCTGATAGACCGGCCCGCTGGGCGCGATCAGATCCATCAGGTCGGCTCGGCCGCCGTAGGCGCCGATCGGGAGGCCGCCGCCCAGAATTTTGCCCAGCGTGGTGAGGTCTGCGGAGACGTGGTAGAGTGCCTGCGCGCCCCCCGTCCCGACTCGGAAGCCGGTGATCACCTCGTCAAAGATAAGCAGCGAATGGGTACGCTCGGTGAGCTGGCGAAGGGCGGGCAGGAAATCCGGTTTTGGTGGAACGCAACCCATATTTCCGGCGATCGGCTCCACGATCACGGCGGCGATGGAATTTCCATCCGCTCGAAAGAGAGCTTCCACCGTCTGAACGTCATTATAGGGAAGCGTGATGGTATCGGCGGTGATGGCAGCCGGCACACCGGCGCTGTTGGGGATGCCCAGCGATGCCAGCCCCGATCCGGCCTTCGACAGCAGATGATCGGAGTGTCCGTGGTAGCCGCCCTCGAACTTAACGATTTTCGAGCGGTTGGTTGCGGCACGAGCCAGGCGAAGAGCGCTCATAACCGCTTCAGTGCCCGAAGAGACGAGCCGCAGCTTTTGGATCGTCGGCATAAAGCGGGTCACCATCTCGGCGAGCTCGATCTCAATCTCGGTGGGGGCGCCGAAGGTGGTGCCGTTTTCAATCCGCTCGCTCAATGCGGCCACCACCTCACTCGGGCTGTGGCCTAGGATGAGCGGCCCCCAGGAACCGCAGCAATCGAGGTATCGGTTGCCATCCACATCCCAGAGGTAGGCGCCTTCACCCCGCTCGATAAAGAGCGGGTCACCGCCGACCGTCTTAAATGCCCTCACCGGTGAATTCACGCCGCCCGGAATGACCCGCAACGCGCGCTCGAAAAGCATTTTGGATTTTTGAGTTGAGAGCGTCATGCATAAACCACCTTTGTTTAATATCGTTTTCCTTCCAAATTTGCGTCAACAGTCACTTAAAGAAAATCCCCGTCAGGACGAAGCGGGCAGCCGCAGCGTTCGCATCGGGCCTGATTCGGAGGCTGGATGTGAGCGCATTTCGGGCAACGATGCAGCTTGACCGGAAAGTGTTGGCATTGAGGGCATTCCTTTGTATCGGGATAGACGAGCGCCCCGCAATGCTGGCAGTAGGCCGGGCTATCGTTCTTTTTCATCTGCGTTCAAGGTGCGATCGCTGTTTCTATTTTCAACTTACTTTTCCGATGATTGCAGCGACCTCATCACCAGGCCGCTGAGCAGTTTAGGGTAGAAGAAGGTGGATTTGGGCGGCATCTTATCACCGCTCACCGCTACCCCCTGCAGCTCCTGCACCGTTGGTTCGCGCAGCAGGAAGGCGGCCTGGAACTCCCCTTTTTGTACCCCCTGCAGCGCCTCTTGCCGGCTTCGAGTATATCCGATGTCCGGTGTGGTGGCTAAAGCGGCGGCTGGGATACCCAACCGCTTCTCCAGCACCAGCCTTTGCAAGATGACGACATCCAGATTTCGCCAAGCCTGGGAGTGCGCTGCATCGTTATAATGCGCCGCATCATCTCCTTTCAAGCTGAGAAGCAGGCATCGGTTCGGTAAAGCGCAGATGAGCTGATGGCGCTCAATCGGATAATTGAGCGCCGATTGCTCGGTGATCGGCGTAACAGTAAAATCGTCATCGAGGGAGGCCGCCAAGTTCCGGAGGCGCTCTGGGCTTACCTTTTTAACTAAACGGTGGGTGGGATGGATCACAAGCCCCGAATCGTTTAATGCCACCAATCCGATCAAGATATAATCCGGTTCCCCATCAGAGGTAGGCGAACGAGCTTCATCCCGATAAGCGAGGGCGGTTTCATAGCGATGGTGGCCGTCGGCGATCCAGATTTTCTTGTCTTGGAAACGCTCCACGATCTGTCGCTGGGAATCCTCGGATTGAAAGCGAAAAAGGCGGTGCCTTTCGCCTTGAAATGAGATATCGGCCAGCGGAATCAGATTGCAGGAAGAGCCGTTGATTAAGCCGGCGACGGAGAGGCTATCGTCCTGGTATAGGCCGAAGATAGGTTCCGGGTTGGCTTTCATCGCCCTCATCAGCAAGAGGCGATCTTGCTTGGCTTGCGAGCGAGTCTCCTCATGCGGAATTACGGTGCCGGTCGAGTACGGCTCCAATCGGAGAGCGGCATACAGGCAGGTTCTACTGAGTCGGCGAGCGCAGAGCGGATCGGTGAACTCCTGCTGGTATAGATAGAAAGACGGCTGCTCATCCTGAGTGAGGATACCGACTCGCCGCCACTCATTCCAAAAATGCGCCGCACGCTCGTACCGGCCGGCCGGTTGATCACCCTTTTCTTCCCGATTCAAGATCAGCCGAATGCAGTTGTAGGGGCTGAGCTCGTACAGCTCGTCCTGTTCTTTCGGGCTGATCACGTCGTAGGGAGGCGCTACCACCCGTTCGAGCGGCGCTTGGTTTGGATTATATCGAGTTGCAAAAAACGGCCGTATCACTGCCATATTTGAGAAAGTCCCTTATATTGGTGTTGAATGTCTGTAATACCCCCACGTCGTTATTCTGGGACCGCGAAGCGGGACATGGAATCCAGAACACCAGCATCGGACTGGATTCCCGCTTTCGCCTGCCTGCGGTAGGCAGGCGGGAATGACGAAGCGGTATGCTTTATCTAGTTTTTCAATAATCACTTCGATGATTGATGATTCTTATAAGAACCACAACTGACCGGCTGAAGGCATCCGCTGCTTGTAAGCCATCAGGCGGATAAAGACCGGTGCAGGAAACCCCGCTTCATCACGTGAAATATACATCATTATCGCCCGATGAGGTGAAGCATGGCATCATTTTACCTCGACGAGAATCCGGATTACACCGTCCTAGACAGCGCGCGCGACTCGGTGCGCTTTGCCGACTACTGCCTCTATGCCACGCACGGGGTTCGCAGGGCGCACTCCAGCTTCGTGGACGTCGAGGGCCGGCCGATGGAATGGCACGATTTCGGCACGCTGGAGGGGCCGGGCTGGGCGGCTAACGCGGTGGGCGGGGCTTGGGAGCTGTATCGCTGGGCAAACTACGATCAAAGCTGCCTGCTGCGCGACGTCGCGGTCGGGCTGCTGGACCATATTTTGCGGGACGGCTTTTTGGAGGAAGACGGCTTCATCGCCGGTTACCTGGACACCGCCGCCGAGCGCTTCGTCTACAATTTCAAGCACAACCGCGACTGGTTTTGTCCGGGAGCGATGGCCAATATCGCCCGCCAACTGGCGCTCTTTTACGAATCGCTGCCGGCCGGTGACCTGCGTCGTGACCGGCTGAAGAGCGCCGCGTTGGGCGCCCACGACTGGCTGTTCAAACATCTCAAGCCAGAGGCGGGATGGTTCCCCCGGCGATGCGACCGCGAGGGCGATCCCTATCCTTACCGGGCGGAGGGCGGACCGGAGCCGCTCCTCTATAGCAGCGCCGACGGGCTATACCTCCTATGGCTCGATCTCGAGTTATTTCGGCTGGGCTGGTCGCCCTTATCACCGTTGACCAAGGGAATGCTGGATCACTTCCTCGCACAAGGCGGCATTTACGGCAGCATCAACCACGATACCTACGATACGGATGAAAGCGTGGCTCACGGCGTTGCGTTTCGGGTGCTGGTGCGTGCGTCGGAATGGATGGAGGAGCCGGCTTACCGCGCTTTCGCTTTTAATCATGCGCTGAAGGGCCTTGATCGTTTTAAAATGGTGGAGGATCGGAACGATGTGGCATCCAAAGGTCTTCTCTATATGGAGGATAGCTGGGATACCGCCTATCTCTGGGAAAACGCGGAGTGCGCCCAAGCCTATTTCGAGGCTTTTATGGAGTGGGGTGATCTGCGCTGGCTGGAATGCGGAAAAACCATTCTGCGCGCCATTGCAAAGCACCATCACGGGCCGCACGGTTTCTTGACAGAAGGGGTTGATTGGAACAATCACGTGGGACGACAGCACCACTTCAACCAGTCGGAATACGGCGACATTCAATACACCGAGCCGCTGCTCAACAATCTCCACATCGTTGAGCCGACGCTTTCCCTCATCCAGATCGAGCACATCGGACACGGGTAGGCGTCAAAATGAATCCTCTCGGCAGGAGAAATACTCCCACTTCGCGAACAATAAGGCTTTGAGAGTGATTTTCGGGCAGATCACCTTTGCGAATACGTATGAGGATGTTGAAAAGTACCATAACGCCCACAAGGTCGTCTTTCCGGGGCCGCAAAGCGGAACCCGGAATCCAGAATAATAGCATTCTTGCCTGCCGGTAGACTTGGGACTGGATTCCCGCCATCCACTCCACTGGAGTGAAGCCATGCGGGAATGACGAAGCGGCAGGCTTCAGCGACCTTTTCAACAACCTCTTATTAAAGCAAATGCCGAATTACCCATCAACTCCGCCCGAAGGTTTTGATGGTGATTTGCGGGATGCGGCCGGCCCTTCGATTTTCTCTGAAGGCGGGATTATTCATAATTTATTTTGGTAAAGGATAGGAAACTATGTTGCAAGTTGGATTTTATCTGGCGGCGATCGCCGTTTGCATGGGATTGGGTGCGGCAGGCGATGAGGTAACCGATCTGAAAAAGGTAACCGGCGGCCTGTTTTTTCCGGAGGGGCCGGCTTACGATGGGCAAGAAACGCTCTACGTCTCTAACTGCAATAGGGATTTCATTACGAGGATCAACCTGACTACCGGCGTGGTCTCCACCTTTCAATGTGCCGGCGATCCGAGCGGTTTCCGATTTCAAAGAACGAACGGCATGATCGTCGCCGAGGACGGCTCGCTGTGGGTCTGTGACTTCGGCCGGAACGCCATCGTCCGCATCAAGCTGGATGGAACCAACGAGCTGATTGCCGATCGGTGCGGCGACCGAGCTTTCAAGGGCCCGAACGACCTCGTTTTCGACGCTGGCGGCAATCTCTACTTCACCGATCCGACCGGCTCCAATGTGGAGCGTCCGATCGGCTGCGTCTACCGGATTGACGGCAATACGCATCAGGTCACCTGCGCGGCGGAAGGGCTGGCGTTCCCGAACGGCTTGGCGTTTAGCGCGGACGGCCGCTGGCTCTATTTGAACGAATCCAGCCCCCAACGGGTGCTGCGATTGCGGGTCCATCCGGACGGTGCGCTGGGCAAGCCGGAGGTGTTCATTGATTTGCCCGGCGGTGAACCGGATGGGATGGCCTTTGACACTGAGGGTAAACTGTACGTCGCCCATTTTGGGGGATCTGCCGTTATCGTCATCTCACCGGATGGGAAGATCGTTCGGCGTATCTCCCTGCCTGGCAAGCAGGTGACCAACGTGGAGTTTGCCGGCATGGATTTGAAAACGCTCTACATTACCGAATGCGAGACGAATGCGGTCTATTCTATTCCGGTGTCGGCGCCGGGCCTCCCGCTCTTTCACTGGCCTGGACGCCGTAGCGCCCAGTAAGATGAATCATTTCAATTGAAACGGCTTTCGTAAATCAATCCATTTCTAAATTAAGCTACAAGGAGATGCAAGCGAAGATGTTTACCTGTCTAAGCCCGGGCGCGATCGGGATTTCGGCCGGATTGGAACGGGGCATACAGTTGGCGAAAGACGCCGGCTTTCAAGGGGTTGAGGTGCCGATCGGTGAGGTTGCCAACCTGCTGAATGAGATCGGAGCGGAGCGAGTCATCAACCTGTTTCGGAAAAATGGGATACTGCCCGGCGGGTGGGGACTGCCGGTGGAGTGGCGCGGTGACGAAGAGCGATGGCGCAAGGATTTAGAGCAGTTGCCTCGGCTGGCGAAGGCGGGCCAGGCCATCGGCTGCACCCGGGTTTCGACCTGGGTGATGCCCTGCTCCAACACGATGACCTACTCGGAATACTGGGACTTTGCGGTGGCGCGCTTCACGCCGATTGCAAAAACGCTGCGGGATCACGGTTGCAGCCTCGGTCTTGAGTTCATCGGGCCAAAAACGCTCTGGACCAGCCAAAAGTACGAATTCATTCACACGATGGACAAAATGCTGGAGCTGGACGCTGCGATCGGACCGAACGTCGGCCTGCTGTTGGATTGCTGGCACTGGTACACCGCCCACCACACGGTCGCCGAGGTGGAAGCGCTCAAGCCGGAGCAGGTGGTCTATGTGCACGTCAACGATGCCCCGGTGGGCATTCCAGTGGACGAGCAGATGGATAACGTGAGGGATCTGCCGGGAGCCACCGGCGTGATTGACCTGGTGGGATTCCTGCGCGGGCTGAAAAAGATCGGTTACCAAGGACCCATTACGCCGGAGCCCTTCCATAAGCCGACCGCAGCGCTGCCGGCTGACGAGGCGGCGCGGGATACGGCGGCCGCGCTCAACAAGGTTTGGGCCAAGATCTAACGCGAATGCCTAATCGGGGGAGCGCGAAAGCTCAGAAGGGGAAAGTCTCAAGGCGTGAGTTTCTGATAAGCTCAGCGCTGTCAAGCGCGGCGCTTGGCGTCAGCCGGTATGCCGGTGCTAGCGGTATGGCGGGCGACGACCTTCAAATTCGCGCTCCCTCCTATGTCATCGGCGGGAGCTCACCAGAAAGCATCATCTTGATGCTTTATAATGGAGGCTCCTCACCGGTAACCGGAAATCTCGATCTCGCCATCGAAAATGGATCGGTAACTCCCGATCACGTCGCATGCAGCCTGAAGTCTTTCGGTTGGAAGCTGGTAACAGTTGAAGCCGCTATAAGCCCAAATACCGCAAATGCGACCCTCGTCGCGCGGTTGAACGAGGCGGTCGCTGATATTGCAATTCGGCGCGGCATTGATCTGTCCGGCCTTACATGGAAACGCAAATTCGTCCCGGCCAGCCAGCCGATCAACCCACTGCTCGCTGCTCCATCGCTCAATGACGAGAATTGGGAAAGCCTGGCCATTCCTCACATGTGGGAGAGCAACGAAAACGCCTGGTGCCGGGTCTGGGTCAATGTGCCGGACGATTGGCGGGGGCGGCCGCTCCATGTTTTACTGGGCGGAGTGGACGATAACGATATTACCTACTGGAACGGGACTGAGATTGGTCACATAAACGGCTGGAATACACCGCGGGATTACGTGGCGCCGGAAAATTTGATTCGGTGGGGGAAGCCGAACCTGCTGACCGTAATGGTGGAAAATCCAACCTTCGGCGGTGGTCTTTACGAGCCGCCCTATCTGATCGTGTCGGGCGATGCGGGCAACTGGACGAACCAGCCGGCCGGCGCCACGCCGCCGATCCAGCGCCCGAAACCGGGACCGATCGGCACACCGCATCCTTTTCGGCGGCTGCATGTGAAGGATGGGGTGCTGCGTTATCCGGAAGGCGCCGAGGTCGCCCTCTGGGGAACGAACTACTACCCTATGGCCTGGCAGCAGTTTGTCAACATGGAGGCCCGACGGGTTGATATGAAGGCAACCATCCGCCAGGATCTGGATGATCTTCAACGGATGGACGTCGAAATTATTCGCATCCACGTTTTCGATCGGGAGATCAGCGATTCGAAGGGTAATTTAAAGCCGAACATCCATTTAGATTTGCTGGATTATCTGGTCTCCGAGTGCGCCGATCGAGGCATCTACTTTTACTTCACCCTCATCGCGTGGTGGAACAGCCCCAATGCAAGGCCGGACGCCTTTTCCAATTTCACCAGCAAGCCGGGAATGATGTTCGTTCCGGCCGCGAAGGCGGCGGCCTCAAATTTCATCCGTCAGTTTCTGAATCACATCAATCCTTACAGCGGGCGCGCACTGAAGGATCAGCCGAACGTCTGCTTCCTGGAAATCATGAATGAGCCGTCCTATTTCAGCTATGGCGATATTACCGGCGATGCTTACTCGCCCCAGGGCGAGCCGGCCGATGTGCTGAAGAAGGACCATCGAATATTTCGTGAATTATGGCAAAGGTGGCTAACAAACCATCAGTTAAAGGACCGCGTTGCCTTTTTTCCCTTCTTCCGATACGAGCTGATGCGCACCTATCTGACCGAAATGATCGGCGCCATTCGCTCAACCGCCGCCGACCAGCCGGTGGCGGTCTCTTATTTCTTTGATCCGGGGGATGATCTGACCCAGGCGATCGCCGACTCCGAGTGCGAGGCGGTGACGGTAAGCATCTATCCGGGCGGCTGGGAGCAGGTTAACGATGGAACTAACCTGTTGCCATCGGTGGGGCCGTTGCAGTTGGATGGGCGCCTGGCAAAGAAGGCGCGGGTGGCCTACGAGTTCGATGCGCCGGCGACCAACGTGAGCTGCTACCTTTATCCCGCCATCGCGGCCCACTTTCGCAGCGGCGAGTGCCAGATCGCCTGCCAATTTCAGTACGACACCCTTGCGACCGCTCGTTGGAACACCGATTGGAACGCTCACTGGCTGAACTGGCTCTACACCCCGACCAAAGTCGTCAGTTACATGGCGGCCGGCGAGGCGTTCCGGCGCTTACCGCGCGGGATCCGCTATACGGCCGGACCGGGGCCGCTCATTCTGCCCCCGATGGCCGTTTCGTTCTATGAAAACATGACCCTGCTCGCCACCGAAGATCGGGTTTACCATTCGCGGCAAATAAACGATCGCTGGCGTCCGCTAAAATGGCCGCCATCTCCGGTTAAAATCGTGGGAACCGGCTCATCGCCCTACGTGGATTATGGGGGAAGCGGCCTCTATGTTCTTGAAAAAATTGGTGCGAATGGGTATCAACTGACTGTAAATCCGGATGCGCAACTGGTGGGAAACTGCTTGAACGGCTCGTTCGAGGCGCCGGTGGGTGAGCTGCAAGAGCATTGGCAGTGGTTTCGTTTGAAAATGTCGGGTTGGGAGCGGGCAAAATGCTACCGGATTGAGGGTGCGACGAAGAGCCTGGCTCCGGCCGTTCATAGCGGCTGGTTGCTGCGGCCCGGTACTTATCAGATCGTGAGGTGACGTCCTATCGGCGCGCTGTTCGATAAAGCGTTGGCCTTCGTACGCCGCTAAAGCTTAATCTAAGGTCTGCTGATGGTTGAGTGATGATACGGAATGCGCATGTCGGCCATGCAAAAACGGATAGGGATCGGGTATAGAATAATCGTGCCGGCGCCAAGCTGAAAGGTGGTGTGAGCGATCATGCTGGAATCTTTTGAGATAAAAAACTTTCGCTGTTTCCGTGATATAAAGATTGAGCCGTTCGCTCGCGTGAACTTGATCATGGGATCCAACAACGTCGGCAAGACGGCATTATTGGAAGCGATTTATTTGCACATGGCAGGAAATAATCTTCAAATTGTTGCTAATATAAATGGCTTTCGAGGCATACCTCTTACTTTTCCAACTCCCTCGGATGATATGGTAGGAAACTGCCGCTCACTGTTTCACAGCGACGCTTCTAACGAACCGATTCAATTGATTATCCAAAATGATGACAAAAAGAGACGGTCACTTGAAATATATTTAACTCAACAAGACATGGTTATGACGACAAGGCAAGTGAGCGGTATTGTAAGGGAGAGCATACCAACTTCCGAGAACCTTTCAAAGCCAACCACTTCTCTTAGCACCGATAAAGGCTTATGGGAAATAAAACTTGTTTTCAAGGATTTTAATAATGAGGCTTACGAATCTCATATTAAGATTACGCCGACTGAAACTGCAACTAGTCAAGGTAAGTTGCCACTTATGCCTTTAACCCGCCTTATGGGTGCCTCAAATCGCTTAACGAATGAATATGTGCAGATATATAGCAGCTTAGCGCTGGTGGGACGCATTGATGAGGTTATCGAGCCGCTGAAAATATTGGAGAAAAGGCTGAAACAACTTTCCGTTTTATTGATGGGACAAACCCCGATGCTCTACGGTGATATTGGCCTTGAGCGTCTAATCCCATTACCCTTGATGGGACAGGGAATGGTGCGCCTCACTTCGATTATTTTGGCGATAACGCAGGCGGAAAAGGGAATCGTGCTCATAGACGAGGTGGAAAACGGACTTCATCATTCCACGATGAAGAACGTATGGAAAGCGATCAATCAAGCGGCGAAAGATCACGATTTGCAGATATTCGCCACCACCCATAGCTGGGAATGTATTTGCGCCGCCCACGAGGCTTTTAAGGAAGCCGATCCCAACGATCTTCGGGTGATTCGTTTGGATAACATAAAAGAGGACGTTGATGCTATCGTTTATGACCAGGAAATGATAGAAACCGCCATCTCCAGTAACCTGGAGGTGCGGTGATATGCCCGACCCGGAAGTGGTCACACGTCCTAAGATCGTGCTAGTGGAAGGCAAAGATGAAAAAATATTTTTCGATAAATTGTGTGTGCACATAGAAAAACAAGCTGACATTCAAATCCTGGATTTTGGTGGGATAACACAATTTCGTAAATATCTGAAATCCCTAAAAGCCAGTTCTAGTTATCGGTCAATGAATGTCAACTCACTTGGCGTCATTCGTGACGCTGAATTGGATATGGGCTCGGCTTTCCAGTCGGTTTGTGATGCGCTGAAAGCGAGCGGTTTTGCGGTGCCTTCCCACCCGAGCGAAATGGTTGACGGCGACCCGAATATATCGGTTTTTATTTTGCCGGATTGCCAAAACCCGGGAATGTTGGAGACGCTCTGCTGGCAGGCAGTGGCAAGATCGGACGATTCCGCAATCCCATGCGTCCACCAATATCTTGATTGCTTAAAAAAGTCATCCGCGCTACCAAAAAATGCAGACAAGGCCCGGTTGCATACTTTTTTGGCTTCTCGGAAGGAACCGGGTCTACTGGTAGGCGAGGCGACGGGGAAAAGTGGTTACTGGAATCTGGATAGTTCCGTCTTTAAACCGCTTAAAAAATTCTTGCAAACTCTATAGGATTACTAAAAGCGCTCCTTGATTTTATGGGTTTGAGAAGAGGGATTGCCGGGCAAACATCGCAATTATTGATAAAATAACTGTTATAAATTTATTTACTTATAAACTGTGAATTGGTATTCAACCCTATTTACAGGAGAAAAATATGCGCAGCGGACCCTCAGTGACCCTTACAATCGCCTTCTTATTCGCGTTTAATGTGGCCGTCGCACAGACCGTCGTTCCACAAATCAATCCCAATGAGCCGGTTGGAGTGCAGCCCTACGAGATTTACTGGGCGCACCGAAAAGAGGCGGGGCCGCCGACCCTGACCTTCGCCGACCTAAACGGCTGGACGATGCAGGTGGTAGGCGGAGCGAAGGCGGTTTTGCAGCTCAGCCGCGCACAGAACTTGTGGAATCGGCCAGTGGGCGAGCTGACCTACCAGGGGGATGGCAAGCAATCCTCCAACCCTCGCATCACTCTCACACCACCGAAACCGATCGCGATACCGGATGGCGCCGATGCGGTGAATATGTGGGTCTATGGCGACCGATGGACGTTTGGCTCGGAGCCGCCCGGCACCCCGCCGCTGTCCCAAACCCCACCGGTCTCCATCACCCTGCTGATTCGAGACGCGGCGGGCAACACGATCCCCGTCCAAATCGCCAGTATCGACTGGCCGCAGTGGTTTTTGCTCCACACCAAGCTGCCGGCCGGTCTGACATTTCCGGCCGATCTGGTCGGCATACAGATTGTCGGCGGTTGGCAGGCGCAGAATCGGGTCATCTACCTCGATTCAATCCGGTTTTACCATGAGTTGCTGCCGCCGCTTCACTTTCCGCCGCTGCCTCGCCGCAATTTAACCCTGCTGCCCGGCCAATCCCCTGGCGCCAATACCGGCCCCGGTCGCTTGCCGTTTCCAACCCGAGAGCAAACGATTTTGCCCTATAATCGCGATCCACACTACCGAAACGGTATCGTTAAGGCGCGATCGGACCTTTATCTCTTTACCTATCAAGGGGCAAAAAGCCGTTTAACCTACCGGTTCAATGCGAAAAAGGGTCTGAGCGGCCTCACCGCAATTTATAACGGAGCCAACGTCGGCCGCTTGATGGCTGATTCCTCAATCGTAATCCAGGGTAAGAAGAGCAACCCCTTCACACTTGCTCGGGTGATCCTGCAATCCGATTTATTGAGGGCGTGGTACGGTGACGGCACCGAGCTCCGGCTTCAAATCTGGCAAAAATCGTTGGTGATTGACGTAATCAACCGCACAAGGCGTGCGACCAGCATCCATTTCGGCCAGCTCACCGGTTTGAGCGATCCACGCGCCCTCTATATTCCCTTCTTGGTCTATGGAACCTATGGCGGCAGCTCAAACGATCCCAGCGTGTTACTCAGCCGGGCCGGACGAAGCTGGGTCTACACCTCCATCTGGCCCGATTGGTACCGCTCCAACGGGTCCGAGCTGCGAGGCGCCCAATTCGCGGGCGGCGCGACGGCGCGGATTAACGGCGCTATTAACTATTTACCGCTTACCAACGGAAAGCTCAACCCGATGTATGAGCGACTTTTCGTCACCGTCTCGCCTTCGCTGGAGGAGGTCTTGCCGACTATTGCCAATCCGGTCGGCTTGCATGCTAAAGAGGCGGCTAACCGCCTCTGGCAGGAATCTTGGGGACCGGAGAGCTACGTCCAGGAAGAAAAGCGAAGCGATATGTTGCGCGCCTATGGGATCAGAAGGCTCATCCAATGCAACCATGAGATCGCATGGCGTGATCGCGGGGAGAGCTTTACGCTGCGCACCCACGCCGCCCCGCTCCGAGGCAACTCTCCCATTGTGAATGGGGAGCCGGTGTTGGGCGGCGGTGATCGGGCGCTGGAGCAGTACGTGGCGCATCAAAAGTCGCTCGGCTGGCTGAGCGGCCTCTACACCAACTACAGCGATTTTGCGCCCATTGATAAGCGGTGGGATCCAAACAAGGTGATACTCCTATCGGACGGGAGCTGGCAGGGGGCCTGGTATCGGTGCTGGGCGGAGAAGCCGCTGGCCGCGGTGCAATTTGAGGCCGAAATAGCACCGCAAGTTGAAAAGCGATACCGTTCCGATGCCGCCTATACTGACGTAATGACCGCCGTTTCTCCGTGGTACCATACCGATTTCGACGCCCGGCTTCCCGGAGCCGGCACCTTCGCCCAGACCTTTTATGCGTATGGGCAGCTTCTCCGTAACGACTCGCGCATCTATGGCGGACCGGTCTTTTCGGAAGGAACCTACCAGTGTTTCTACGCCGGCCTCGATGACGGCAACTACGGCCACACCTATAATAATCGTCCGCTCGCTACCGAGCCGCTGCTTCCGGTCTTCGATCTGCTCCAAATTCATCCCAAAGAGTGCGATATCGGGGTGAGCTGGACCACCTTTTATTGTGACGCTATCCCGAACTGGCAAGCGCCTCAAAACCTTGATCGCGCGATTGACCGATTTATACTGACCACGATGGCTTACGGGCATATCGGCTGGCTGGTGGAGGAGCAGTACGGAATTGAGCGGACGTGCCGGTCTTACTATATGCTCCAGCAGGTGCAGGCCCGCTACGGTTTGAAAGTGCCGGTTCGGATCGCCTACTGGGATGGCCAAAAGCTGGTCGGCACCTCCCGCGCAGTGGAGAGGGATCTCCCTCGCAAGCGTCGGCAATTATTTCTCGAGTATCCAAACGGTTTAAAGCTCTGGCTGAACGACAGCCCCGATCAGGACTGGCTGGTTAAGGCGCACGGAATGGATATCAACGTTCCGCCGGCCGGATGGGTGGTGGAACAAGAAAAAAGTCGGCGCGGGCCCCTTTTCAGCTTTTCAGCGCTTCGTAATGGGCGCAAGTACGATTTTCTGAGATCAGCCGCCTATACCTATCAGGATGGTCGAGGGCACTGGTTTGAAACCGAGTCGGCCGGCTCCAACGGCGCACTGGCCATTATTCCGGGCGACGCGAACTACCTCAAGATTGTGCATATCTCCGGAACCGGCGCCTTTGAGATCAAGCGACCCTATGGAACGAAGGCCGCTGTCGTTCAATGTAAGTCGTACGCCGTGAACGGGCAACAGCTTCATAACGCCGTCCTCCACGATTCGGGCAACGCAACCTGGATCGAGCCGGTTAATCAGGCGATCCGTTACGTGCTGATTTTTTCCGGCAAGACGACCTGGTCCATTCAACCTCAAAGGGCGGTGGCGGCGCCGGGCAGCCGGGTTCCGATTTTATTATTAAGGGTCGGCTCCGCTCGTTTGGTTGCCAATCAGGGCACGGTTTCTCACAACGTTTTAACCATCCCGGCCGATGCCAAAATTGGGACTTGGGTGCGGGTCACCGCGATCCATAGAAAAGCGATACGGGAGGCCATGATTCAGGTGATAGCACCGGTTCAGTGGCGATTCCAATCCGTCGTCTCACCCGAAAAGACGACGCTGGCGATGAAACCGATCTGGTTTTTGGGCGGTTTGCCGAGAGCGAGACTGGCCGTACATGGTTCCGTATCAGATGGATTCGAGGTTTCGCCCCGCAAACTGTATTTCAGCTCCACGAAGCCGCCTTCGGAGATCAATCTTGTCATTCGGCCCGGCAGCACACCGGCCGTCAGCGGGCGGCTGACCGTTACGGTGTCCGGATGCCATCGAAATTACAGCGCCCAATTCCAACTGACCCGTCGAAATCAACCGGCAAAGCTGTTTGATTTAACCTCGCTGCGTTACCAGTGGGGCATTGCTCTCCGCGGCCAACATGAGGAACCGGATGACGGCACTTCGGGCGCGATGTTCAGTCCCGGTCAGGAACTGCCGGTCGGCGGGGCGGTGAAGCACGGAATCTTCATGCATCCGCCCTATATTCACGGCATCGGCTATACCTGGGCCATATCGGAGCCGATCCGACTGCCGAACGAGCCGGTGGAGTTCCACAGCTTCATCGGCCTAAAGGATGGGGGCGACCCGAGCGTCGGCCTCGACTTTATCCTGGACGTCATCAACTCGAAGGGTCAGCGAATCCAATTGGCGTCAAAATTGGGGGTTCAGCACCAGTGGAGGGTGATGCAGGCCGATTTAAGCCGTTTCGAGGGGCAACAAGTGCGCTTGGTACTACGAGGGAATGTGGTGCATAATAACTCCACCGCCGACTGGGGATCCTGGGGGGAGCCGGAGATTCGGCTGATGAACCCTGCCAGTGTAATTGAGGTGAGTCCAATCGTTAATAGGAGTTCGGATTGAAAAGCGAAAGTCGGATATTTGTGGCGCTGGATGTAAACCACATCGGTCATGCGCTCAAACTGGTGGGTCAGTTAAAAGGTCAAGTCGCCGGCTTTAAGGTCGGTCTCGAGCTGATCCACTCGGCCGGGCCGGGCATCGTGGCCAATTTGCGAACGGCGGGGGCGGATCGTATTTTTTATGACGCCAAGCTGCACGATATTCCCAAGACGGTTGCCGGCGCCGTGCGGGCGATTGCGCGGCTCGGAGTTGAGATGGTGACGGTTCATGCCGGAGGCGGTTCCGAGATGCTCAAGGCCGCCTGCCGCGCCGCTCAAGGTGAAACGGATGGAGAGAAACCGGCCAATCTAAAGGTCATCGCGGTGACCTTGTTGACCAGCATCGGCGGGGGCTCTTTAAGACAGGAGCTTATGGTGGATTATCCGGTTGATGACTACGTCATGAATTTTGCCGGAATGGCGCAGGCCGCTGGTTGCTACGGCATTGTATGCTCGCCGCTCGAAGTGAGGCGGATGAGAAAGGAGTTGGGGCCAGATATTTGTCTGATTACACCGGGTGTCAGGTCGGTCGAAGCGAAAGCGCATGACCAGGTCCGAACGGCCACCGCCGGTGAAGCGATGCAAAACGGCGCTTCCTATGTAGTGGTGGGGCGCCCCATCACTCAAGCCGACGATCCGGTAGTTGCAGCCGAATCCATCAATCGGGAGATCGCTTCCGCGCTTGGCTCAACCGGCTGCAATCGTTAAAGAATAAATAGGTTAAGGTTCGGCTGTTATTTCCGCTAGTCTTGACGCCAAGCTTGACCTGATGATTTCCGATTCAACCTAGTTTGCGGGTATATTGTAATTTGCCCAAAGTTAAGAATGGACCCCGCGCATCGAGAGAGGTTTCGGCCTGATGAGGTTGTTGAAAAATTCACCGGAATCCTCCGCTTTGCAGCCCCCTGTCTGCGTGCGGGCACCTGTCTGCTCAGGCAGGCGCACAGGCAGGCGGAATGACGACCCGGTGGGTGTTAACGGTTTTTTCAACATCTGCTTAGTTTGGTCAGTTGATGTTTAATACGCGGGATCTCCATACCGTAAGTGAGCAAGGAGTTTAAAATTGGCGAACTCGAATCTCAAAATCAAGAAAAGTCGCAACAAGGTGCGCGGCAAACTCAATCGCTGGAAGCTGGCGCTTCGCGTATTCGGATTGATCATGCTGCTGTTGGTGATCACCAGTGCAGGAGTGTTCGGCTATTTTTACACCCACAGCAAGGTTATGCGCGAGTTTCTTGGCAAGTACGGTGGGCAGATGGCGATGGATACTTTGGAACACGGTAATCCACTCGCCTCCTTCGTTCCAGCCAAGCAGTTCCCTGGACAGTCCAGCATCAATGTGTTGATTATGGGTGTTGATCGGGATTACAATCATCGTGACCAGGTGCTGAATACGCCCGGCCGAAGCGATAGCATATTGTTAGCCCGCGTTGATTTCACCCATGACACGGTGGCGGTGCTGTCCATTCCGCGTGACGCGGCGGTCCGCATTCCCGGTTATCACGGTATCTACAAGATAAACGCCGCCCACGAGTTCGGCGGTAACCAGCTTGCCATGCAGACCGTTCAGTCCGTTTTCGGAGTGACACCGAACTATGCGCTGGCCATCAATTTCCACGGGTTTCAGGAGTTGGTCAATGCGATCGGCGGCATTGACCTCTACGTGCCAAAAGATTTAAATTACGACGATAACTGGGCGAACCTGCACATTCACCTGAAAAAGGGCTTGCAGCACTTAAACGGCTATCAGGCGATGGGTTTTGTCCGCATGCGGCATACCGACAGCGATTATATGCGGATGCAGCGGCAGCATGAATTTCTGGAAGCGCTGCGCACGAAAATTCAGCAGCCCTCCATCTTTTTAAAGTTACCCACCGCGCTGGATGAGTTCGCCTATAGCTTACAGACCAGCATGAGTCAGGGCCAGATGTTGGCGCTCTTAAATTTTGTACGCGACCTGCCACAGCAAAACATTGTCGTACAGACGACACCCTCCAACGAGGGACCCAGCTTCGTCTCGCTGGACCTGAATCGAGATGCGCAGGTGATTCAGCAATTGTTTTATCCCGGCCAGCAGGTTCCGATCCAGATCAACGCGCCAAGCCCGCAGGAAGTGGCTCTGCTCAACGCGCCCTACGAGCCGGCGGGTTATCATCCGGTGGTTAATCAGTCAAGTCCTCCTGTAGTGCAGAAGAGCAACACCAGCGCGCAACCCACTTCGGCATTGCAACAGCCTGCACGCCCTAATTCCGGTTCAGTTAATCCATCAAGCGGCCCCGCAAGCCCGGGCACAACCGGTACGCCCAGCGGAACGGGCGGCGGCCTTCAATCTCCAGCTTCCCCAAGCAGCACCAGCGGTTCCAATCAATCCAGTAATACAACGAAGAGCAATCCGCCGAGCATTGGCCCCGAATCAAATAACGCTGTTCCACCCACGCGGGGTGACTCAGGTTAAACGACCGAAAAAATTGAAGCCATTTGGGATTTGGAAGCGGTTGAACGGATGAGTCCAACGCCTCCCATTTCCAAATGGCTTCGCCCCTAAATCGAATTATACGCCTGCTATCCTTAAAATCAGCAAGAATACAACCATCACTGCAAAAACGACCGCTGTTATCGGAACCCAGCGCGGCAACGGTTGAAGCTCACGTTTCTTCAAAATGAATTCAGCACCTCCATAATTTTGGTTTCTCGCCCCTCCTCGGTTGATCACGGTGTCCCATTGTTGGCCGGGGGGGTGATATTTTGTGGATGACGACCCACGTTCCCCTTTAGAAACTCCTGTCGGAAATTGTACATGTTGGGATGTACCTTAATAGACTTGCCCCCACTGGGAGGGCCGAGGGTTTTCCACGCAATCAGCATCACGACGATGATCACGACGAACACGGCCGCCACCACGCCCCAGGTCGGTACCTCAAAGCTCCCGAAGGATGTTCCATTTGAGGATTTCGATTTGGCCACGAAGTTTCTCCCTTCGCTCGTAATTAAATGGTCAGTTTTGAATATTCCAGCATCCGTTCGCGCCCTGAGAGATGGGAACGCCCCAGATTTCGTCATTGTTCGGCGAATTGCAGAGATGGCCGTACGGGCTGTCCGTCACGATCCAATCCAAAATCGCTTGGCCGTCCAGACCATTCCCGCCAAGCTGGTTGCCGCTCCCATCGAGTGCCGGCTCGGCGTGGACCAGATGAGAGTGGCCGTCCACCCAACTCACATTTACGGTCAGGTTATGCCGCGCGTCCACCGGTGAGCTGAACAGGCCAAACCCGGCGGTGCCGCCCGGCAGCGTAATGTTGCCGTCGTAATTGAGGCCGGTCTCAGCCGGATAGGGAATGGCAGCCATTGATTTGTTGGGGCGGCCGGTCTCGCCCCCAAATAGTGGATTGGGATCGCCGTCCTCAATAACCGCAAAGTTGAAGGGATAGCTGATGTAAATTGCTTGAGGGGAGACCGGACATGGCGGTGGAAGGCCGATTACATTGAAACCTACTGGAATATTGAGCGCGTTCGGCTTGGACGGGCACTGCATAATGTTCGCGTTTTTCATGTAGGGCGCCACTTCGGTGTAGAAGGTGGCCGTGCAAGGATTGCCGCTTCCATCCGTTGCTAGATAGATGCTGGTTGGGAAGGTTTCGTCATAATCCTCCACATACATCAGCGTAGCCAGAGCGGACTGCTTCAAGTTACTCAAGCAGGAGATCGCGCGCGCCTTTTCCCGGGCTTGCGCAAAAACCGGGAAGAGTATAGCAGCCAGTATCGCGATTATCGCGATTACGACAAGCAGCTCGATGAGGGTAAAACCGGTTGACTTGCGGTTGAGCATCAGATTTCTCCTTTAAAGTGAGCTAGTACTGCGAGCATTTGATTATGCGTATAAACAAGCTGTTTAAATATTAACATGCCCGTAACGAATTGTCAATAACCCGATAGACTTCAATTCTACGGGGATAATTTGTGGCAGGATTGATCGCCCCTCACCCTAACCCTCCCCGCAAGCGGGGAGGGGATGCCGTTTCTCCCTACTTTATGGTGCCAACATCCGCTTAAGCCGTTCCGCTTGGATATCGTTCTTTCGCCCGGGCGATCCCTTGTCTTCGCCGTCCAATTTGGGTATCGTATAGGCTGCATTCATCATGATTTACAAAACGACCACCTTTTCGTGCGGTCGGATGAATAATTGAGGGAGAACAGGTGTGGAGACGGTAAGGTCTCGCTTTCTAAAAGTGATGTCCGGTCAAATGCCGGCTGACCGGTTACCTTTGATGGAGTGGGCGACCTGGTGGGACAAAACCATCTATCGCTGGCGTGATGAAGGGCTTGATCCAAACCTGGACTGGATTGCCATCAAGCGCCATTTTGATCTGGATGTGGACTATCAGCTCTGGTTTCCACAGATCATGCCCGGCGCCGTTCAAAAACGGCCCGGCTCCGGCCACCAGGGAAGCTGGATCGAGAACGAGGCCGATTACGAAGCGATGAGGCCCTATCTCTATCCGGATCCGATTCCATTTGATCGGGAGGAGTGGAAAAGGCGGGCCGATGATCAGGCGCAAGGAAATGCCGTAATCTGGATCACCTTCAGCGGCTTTTTCTGGTGGCCGAGGGAGCTTCTAGGCATCGAGCCGCACCTATACAGCTTTTTTGACCAGCCCCAACTCATTCACCGAATCAACCAGGATCAGGTCGGTTATGCCTTGCGCTGCCTTGAGGAGTTCGGCACCATCTGCACCCCTGATTTTATGACCTTCGGTGAAGATATGTCCTACAATCACGGGCCGATGATATCCAAGGAGCAGTACGACGAGTTTATGGCGCCCTACTACCGACAGGTGGTGCCGGAGCTGAAGAGGCGGGGCATCATTCCTATGATTGACAGCGACGGCAACGTCGAGCCGCTCATCCAGTGGTTTGAGGAGGTGGGGCTGGAGGGAATTTTGCCGCTGGAGCGGATGGCGGGCGTTGATGTAAACCGAGTCCGCAGTCGGCATCCCAAATGGAAGATGGTCGGCGCTTTCGACAAAACGGTGATGCATCGTGGTGAGGGCGCAATCCGGGCCGAGTTCGAGCGGTTGATGCCGGTAATGCGCAGCGGATACTATATCCCTTCGGTGGATCATCAGACCCCGCCTGGAGTCTCGTTGGAGGACTATCATCTCTACCTGAAGCTGTTCCGGGAGTATGCGGCGGCGGCGGTTCAATAGGCGATTGCAACGGAAGGATTAAGAAGTTGTTGAAAAATCGCTGGATCCTCCCATTTCGTCATTCCCGCCTGCCTACCTGTCTGCAACACCTGCCTGCCGCGCTGGGCTTGGCGCAGGCAGGGGCAGGCCGCAGGCAGGCGAAGGCGGGAATCCAGCCCTTTGCCAAACGAGACGTAGAAATGCTGATGCTCTGGATTCCGGTATTTCGCTCTGCGGGCCTGGAATGACGATGCGGTTGGTAGCATCGTATTTTTCAACACCCTCCTGAAAGGGCGAACGGCCTTTTATCATCAAGCCCTGAGGGAGGATGCCTTTTAGGATGGTGGTGAGAGATATTTTTTGGGTTGGAATTTCGATAACGGCGATGAGAAATGGGGTGTTTGCTCTGATGGCACTATCGGCGGCGACAGCGGGATCCGTTCCTCATACTGCGGCAAAGGGGAAGCTCTTTCAACGATTTCAGCCAAGTGGCTATTCAATGAAGGTTACCGGCCGCTGGATCGGTGCAACTGACAACTTCAGCGCGGTTCCACTGGGGGGGCTGGGCACCGGCTACCTGGACCTCAATCCGGACGGCACATTCGGGCGCGCGACATTGGAGAACAACTGGCTTGCACCGGCACCGCCAACCGATGCCGGTTTCGAGTTCGGCGCAACGCCAGAGGCAGCCGACGGCACAGTCAATGATAAAATGCCGCCGCTCCATCCGCTGATTGGAACGGCAGGCGGGCAATCGCCCTCCCGTTACTGGGGACACTATCCGATGGTGGACATGGATTACGGCTCCGCGGCTTATCCTGTCCGAGTGACTCTGCGCGCCATGTCGCCCTTCGTTCCCGGGAACTATCGTTTGAGCGGCGCTCCGGCTGCGATCTTCCGATTCAATGTACACAATCCCACTCGGATGAACCAAAACGTCAGACTGGCGCTGCGCTGGCCCGGTAACTTACCCGATTCCCTCTGCGCATCCGGCAACGTGGCCGGCGCGCTATACTGGTTAAAATCTGAAATCGCCCCGAACTCGGAGTGGTCCGTTTCACTGGAGCATCTTGCCACCCAATCTATATCTGGATCATCGGCCGGACGCGAAAAAGCACTGCCCCTTACCGATTTCATTTTGGATGAAAATGGTGGTTTTAATTGGGAAGCCTATCAGCGCGAATCGGGGCTGGTAGACGGCGCTCCCACGATCGGTCAAATTCTTTTTGGGTACAAATTCGAGCGCAACGGCGATGCTCATTACGTCGGCATATCCTATGCGCCCGGCGAAATGACGAAACGGATTGGCCTTGACCTGGACAAGCGCGCCGAGGCTGGGAGTTACCCGAACGTAAATCTAGTGAATTCCGAACTAGGAATCGAAGTTCGGATCGAAACCCAAGTGACCGCTTCCGGCACGATCCGGCGAACGTTCACTCTGCTCGACCGGGGCGGCGCTCCACTTCATCATGTCCAGTTCGGCTATTTCGTTAATTTCGATGTGGGCGGACCCGACCAATCCGAGCAGAACACCATCCGTTACGATCCCACCACGAGTGAACTTGTCTCTTGGGGGGAAGGAGCTTTCCATGCAAAGCTGAAACCTCTCACTCTGCCCGAAGGTTTTCTGATCGGCGCCTGGCCAACGGTGCGCGATTCCTTCGGCCGGATGGAGAGCACGCCCTGCCGCCTGGCCACGACGCCGTCCGAGCAGCCGGTTTGGCGGCCCTTTTTGATCAGCGGCGGCAGCGGGCTTTGGCTGGGACGGCCGAACAGCGCAGACGGCTACGCTATAACGGCCGCCGGCAGAGGTTGGCAGCTCGGCCACTCGATCGAAAAGGAGACCGGGGATGGGCGGCTCTACGCCGATCGAGTTTTACGGCCGGGGCAGGCGGCGACGATCACCTTCACGCTGG
Source organism: bacterium (assembly GCA_021842405.1). Classification (GTDB taxonomy): domain Bacteria; phylum Armatimonadota; class Chthonomonadetes; order Chthonomonadales; family JAMCWF01; genus JAMCWF01. Next base: position 20,249 of record JAKBZR010000007.1, on the reverse strand, counting down.
CGTGGTATTTCCCGAGCGCAACCAGCTCGGATGGGCAACCGCTCCGCCATCGGTATACCAAATGGTTTGAGAATGCGCAGGCGGTCGCGGAGTGGGTTACCCCTCGCGCGCCCGCAATTGAAAAGAAGATCATAAGCTGGCAGGAGCGGATTTACGCCGCGCCGATCCCGGGTTGGTTGCAGGATGGGTTAATCAACAGCCTCTATTCGCTGGCGCGAAATACCCTCTGGCTTGAGGACGGCCGATTCTACCACTCGGAGAGCTTCACCGGCTGCCCGATTACCGAGACGCTGGTCTGTCGGTTTAACGGCTCATTTCCGCTGCTGATGCTGTTTCCGAAGCTGGAATTACCGGTGATGCGGGAGTTTGCCCAGTTTCAAAGTCCGCAGGGTGAAATCCCGTTCGGCTTCGGCTCGCCGCTCGGTATCGCCAGCCCGATGTTTCACCTCCAGCGCCCCATCGTGACCAACGAATGGATACTGATGGTCTGGCGGGACTACCTTTATACCGGCAACCGGCGCTTCCTGAGCGATATGTGGCCTCATGTGAAAAGGGCGATGGATTTTCGAAACAGTTTGATCCTTGATGGCGATGGGCTGGTGAACGACGCTCCCGGCAGCGATACCGGCTGGCCCGCCAATCAATACTACGATATCTGGCCGTGGTGGGGCACCAGTCCCTACGTGGCCTCGATAGATTTGGCCGCGCTGAAGGCGGCAACCGCGATGGCTCAAAAGATGGGCGACCTAAAGCGGGCGGCCCGATGGCAGGCGGATTTTACACGGGGTCAGGCGGATTTCGAGGCCAAGCTATGGAACGGCCGCTACTATCGACTCTATAACCAGCCGTCTCATAACCGAGTTTCCGAAAGCTGCCTGGCCGATCAGCTTATCGGCGAAATGTACGCAAGACTGCTCGGATTAGGAGATATCGTGCCGAAGTCCCACCTGGAATCGGTGGTTGAGAGCGTGCAGCGGCTTAACATGGCGGCCACTGCGGTTGGAGCGGTAAACGGGGTTCTGCCGGACGGCCGACCCGATCCGAGCGGCCAGAATCAATCCCTCGATTCGTCTCCGGGTGAGGTGTGGAATTTCGCCACCACCGCACTCTATGCCGGTCGGCCGCGAATCGGGCTGCCGGCGGCAGAACGCGCCTACGCCAACCTCTGCGCCCACAACATGGTCTGGAACCAGTACTTCAACGTCTCCTCGGCTAACGGCGATCCGGTGTGGGGTTCCGATTACTACAGCAATATGTGCATCTGGGCTCTACCGGCTGGTTTGTCCGGGAAGCCGCTTGCCGAGCCGGGAGCTTGGTGGGGTCGGCTATGATGGCCAGCTCCCCCCATTTGACGTTTGGCTGGGCGCGGTGCTATAATTTTACCGTACAATGATGATGATGATGAGGTCAGTTCGGTGAGCGGACATTCTAAATGGCACAATATCCGGCTTCGCAAGGGAAAGATGGACGCAGAGAGGGGCGCGAAGTTCACGCGGTTGGTGCGTGAGATCATCATTGCGTCAAAAACGGGCGGCGGCAACCCCGATTCCAACCTGCGGTTGAGGCTGGCGATCCAGAAAGCGCGCGAAAACTCCATGCCGAACGACAAGATCAAGAACGCCATTCAGCGTGGAACCGGTGAAGCTGAGGGCGTCAACTACGAAGAGGTGACCTACGAGGGATACGGGCCGGGCGGCGCCGCCATTATGGTGGAGTGCATGACCGACAACCGTAACCGCACCGTGGCCGATATCCGCAGTATCTTCGGTCGGACCGGCGGCAGCCTGGGAGAAACCGGCTGTGTGGGCTGGATATTCACGCCCAAAGGGGTGATCACGCTGCCCAAATCGAGCGTGGATGAGGACACCTTGCTGGGTTTGGCGCTGGATTCGGGCGCCGAAGACTTGAAATCGGATGAAGAGAACTACGAAATTTACAGCGATCCGGATAGCTTTCCCGCCGTTCGGGACGCGATAGACCAACACGGTCTAAAGCCGATCAACGCTGAAATCACCCGCATCCCCAGCAATACGGTCAAAGTGGAAGGAAAAGATGCCTCTCAGCTTATCCGCTTGATGGAGCTGCTGGAAGATCAGGATGATGTTCAAAACGTCCATGCCAATTTCGATATCCCCGACGAGCTGCTCGAAACCTCCGCCAAATAGTATCCCCTACCTATTTGGAGAGCAATCTCCCATCGAATCAAGCTGCACCCTCACAGATCAAAGACACTCTGCGCCCCAACAACGCAATCACAAAAGATAGGCCAAGCCCGAATCATCGCCGTTCAAGTTCAAATAGGTGGGCATTCGGCATCTCGTTCCAGGTGCGCCCATCGAGGACGCGGCCATTCCGCTTCTTCTGCACACCGCCCCAACCCTTTGCCGATCCTGGGAGAGGGCTTGGGAAGACAGAGATTGCTTCCCAGACCACATTGCAGTATGTGTTGCATGGTCTTTGATAGGTTACTTTAGGAGTCACCCGGCTAGTGAATGCAACTCGTAGGGTGGGCTGATCACTCATTTCTCAATTTAACCCACAATCAGAGCCGCGAGCGTGAGCGAGCGGACGCGATGAGCGAGCGGAGCGGTATAGCATTAGCACGTTGGCGATCGTGTTCTGCTGCGCGCCCCCGTTAACTAGTCGGGTGATGACGTGGAGAACGAGAATGGGATTATCGTTAGGCATAAACAGTCAGCGTGTACGCTCGCTCACGCTCGCGGCTCAGAGGTAGCTCGCAGGCTAGTAGATTGATTCCCTGATAACATTGCAGTACTAGGGGAATGCTGAGGTGAGTGGGGCGACCAATGCTATCACAAATCATTCCCACGAAACTGAGCTCTTTCGTCTTCGCAATAAAAGTTGTCAACCGTGCAAAAGCGGAGTATAATTTCAATGTTGCGATACATATCGCTCTGTGCGTAATAACCATTCGATCATTCCCGTTGGAGCTAAGGAGAAGGTCTTGTGAATAGGATGAGGAGTTTCCGCGTCAAGCGGATGTTATGTGCCCCGTTGGTGATCCTATTCACAGTAACAGGATTTATCTCCATATCCGCCTTAGCTTATAGCGAGGCGAGCATACGAAAGGGTTTCTCCATGCAAACCAGCGTCGAAAAGACCGCTCATCCCCCACAAATTAAAACCCCGCTAGAATTGGATGCCGCCAACCCGCATTACTTTCTATTTCGCGGAAAGCCCACGATTCTCATCACATCCGGCGAGCACTACGGGGCGGTTTTGAATCTCGATTTCGATTATCAGCGATATCTGAAGACACTGCACCAGGATGGGCTGAATCTCACCCGTGTCTGGTCGGGTCCCTACAGGGAAATCATCAGCTCCTTCGGCATCACCGATAACACGCTGGCGCCGCTTCCCAATCGCTATATCTGCCCTTGGAAGCGCAGCGACAAGCCGGGTTATTATGACGGCGGCAATAAGTTTGATCTTACCCAGTGGGACGCCGATTACTTCAAGCGCCTGAAGGATTTCATGAGCATAGCGTCCAAATACGGCGTGGTCGTGGAGATGAATCTATTCTGCCCGAACTACGATAATCCGCTTTGGGCGGCCAACCCGATGAATTCGGTGAACAATGTCAACGGAGTTGGTGATTGCCCGGCGAATGAGGTCTACACGCTGAAACATTCCGATCTGCTTACGGTGGAGGACGCGATGGTTCGTAAAATCGTTCAGGAGTTGAAAGGCTACGATAATCTGTATTACGAAGTTTGCAACGAACCCTACTTCGGCGGAGTGACGCTGGATTGGCAGCGACACATTGTAAGAACCATCCAAGATACGGAGAAGGATTATCCTCACAAGCATCTCATCTCCATGAATATCGCCAACGACAAGGCGCAAATCACGAAGCCCGTTCCAGGAGTTTCCATCTTCAACTTCCACTATGCGACTCCCCCCGACACAGTGGGGATGAACTATGCCCTGAACAAGGTGATAGGGGAGAATGAAACGGGATTTCGCGGGAAGGAAGACGCCCCTTACCGCACCGAGGGCTGGGAGTTCATTCTGGCGGGTGGAGGCCTGTATAATAACCTGGATTATTCCTTCACATGCGCTCATCCTGACGGCTCATTCCTCGATTATAAATCCCCCGGCGGTGGAAGTCCCGAACTGCGTCGCCAGCTCGGTATCTTGAAGCGTTTCATCTGCCGATTCGATTTCATCCAAATGGCCCCGGACAATACGGTAGTTGCGGGTGGCATTCCAGATGGGGCGCGAGTGCATGTGCTGGCGAAACCGGGAAGCCAATACGCCCTCTATCTACTTGGAGGGAGTCATGCGGATTTACAGCTAAACCTCCCTGCCGGCAAGTACGAAGTGAAATGGCTGGACACCAAAACCGGGCAATACATGATGAGCGAAACACTCAGACATTCCGGTGGAATAGTGACGCTCACCTCTCCGAAATATTCGGAGGATATCGCGCTCAGCATCCGAGCGAAACGATGAGCTATTCAAGGATGGTGTGGATGCCGAAGTACCATCTCACCGAAATAGAGGCATCATGAGGCTATCGGTGAAAATGGGGATGGCGCGCCTCGAGATTTCTCCGTTGGTCAATTGCCTTTGCTGCCGGGCTCACGCGAATTTTGCGTAGAGTTTGACGTAAGGCTGTCGAATAAAGACCCGGATCACTGGCCGCCAGTATACGTCTCGGAAACGGCCACAACGGTGGAGGAGTATGTGCAGGTATATATAAGCCCGCTGAAGGAAGGCGGCAAGAGGAGGACAAACTTTTATGAAACGCTTCACACCCCTTGTGGTGCTGATAGCTGTATGTCTATGCGATATCGCATGGGGGGCCGGCTATACAACATCGAAGAACCAACTGCAAAAAGACTTTGTAAGCCCGCCGGATTCCGCACGTCCCCAAGTCTGGTGGCACTGGGCGTCCGGAAATGTCTCCAATGCCGGTATCACCGCCGACATGAAGGCATGGAAAAAGGAGGGCATCGGTGGCGGAACCATCGCGAACATCGGCGTTCTGCCGGAAGGGCCGGAACCGTTCTTGTCACCGCAATGGTGGGGTTCCATCAAGCACGCCGTGCTGGAGGCGCATCATCTCGGACTTCAGCTCGGTTTCTTCAATTGCGAAGGTTGGAGTTCAAGCGGCGGACCATGGATCACCCCCAACATCGCCATGCAGATGGTGGTTTGGAGTGAAACGAGAGTGCAGGGGCCTGGGCAAGTATCGGTCAGCTTGCCGCAACCCTTCACACGGCTGGGATACTACCGGGACATAGGGATCGTGGCGTTTCCCACTCCACCAGACGACCTCGCCCCCACCCTTGCGGATATCAAGCCTGTTGTCACCGGAGCGGATGGAAAAACATTGAATGGATCCGTCCTATACGACGGAAACGCGGCGACCTATATTACGGTACCCACTAATCCCAATGGCAATCCGTACCTTCAATTCGAGTTCCAGCAGCCTTTCACCGCCGCGTCTTTACGATTGCTACCCGGTCCATCCTGGGTTGGAAGGGATTTCAGCCTGCAGATGTCGGAGGATGGACGCAATTACCGCACGGTTCAGACCTTCGCTTTGCCGGGAAACCTGACGGATCAGCAGGGAACTCAATGGCTCACCACTGGCGCCTTCACCCCGGTGACAGCCCGCTACTTTCGCCTTGTGTTCCACCGCGGAGGCACCATGACGGTGGCGGACTTTAATCTAGGCGGGGCGGCATCCGTCAACCCAACACCCATCCCCTTGAAAAGCATCATCAACCTGACCACACGCATGGATGTCGCAGGAAACCTTCACTGGGACGTTCCGACGGGTTCCTGGACGGTGATGCGCTTCGGCTACACCCCGATTGGTGTGCACAATCATCCCGTCACCAAGTACGGTGACGGATTGGAATGCGACAAGCTCAGCAAAGCCGCATTAAAGGATCATTTCAAAGCGTTTGTGGACAAGGTTATAGACACCGCCGGCTCATTGGCGGGCAAAACGCTCGTTTATTCTCTGATAGACAGCTACGAATGCGGAGAACAGAACTGGACTCCACTCATGCCGGAGGAATTCCAAGCGCGCAACGGTTACTCGATTTTGCCTTGGTTGCCAACATTAACAGGCGAAATCGTGGAAAGTCCGGAATTGACCCAGCGGTTTCAAGAGGATTTCAACCAGACCATTGCAGACCTTTGGAGCACGAATTACTACGGATACTTCGCCCATTTACTTCACGAAAAGGGCCTCAAGGGGTCCGTCGAGGCGTATGGAAATGGGGGTTTCGACAACCTGGAGTCCGCCGGGCTTAACGACATGCCGATGAGCGAATTCTGGTTCGGGAATTCTAGCGATGGGAACTGCGCAAAGCAGGCTTCCTCCGCGGCGCATACGTACGGCAGACCGATTGTCGGCGCGGAATCGTTCACTTCAGGCGATCGGTTCAACTTCTATCCGGCCAACATGAAGATTGAGGGGGACTGGATATTCACCAACGGCGTCAATCGCTATTATTTCCATAGCTATTGCCAGCAGATGTACACGGATGGACGGAAGCCCGGAGTGGTGTGGAGCAACGGTATCCATTTGACCCGTAACTTGACATGGTGGAATCAGGCAAGCGCGTGGCTGAAATACATCGCGCGATGCCAATACATGCTCCAGCGAGGTCAATTCGTGGCGGATGTCCTCTCCTTTGAAGGGGAGGGCGTGCAACATTTCGACGGCGACCCTCGTCCCTTCAAAGATCTTCCGGCCGGATACGATTACGATGCTCTGGATGTCCAGCTTCTGTTGAAAGCTCTGACCGTGAAAAACGGTCTTCTGACCCTTCCTTCGGGAATGCATTATCGGCTGCTAGCGTTGCCCAACCAAACGATGATGTCGCCCGCCGTTTTGCGTCGTATTCGCGATCTGGTGCGAATGGGCGCGAACGTATTCGGTCCGAAGCCGGTTCGATCTTTTGGATTGGATGGCTACCCTCGGAGCGACGAAATCGTGAAACGGATCGCTGGAGAACTTTGGGGACCAATTGACGGGAAGAGGATCATCTCACACAAGTTTGGAGCGGGCCGCATCTTCTGGACCGGAGAGTTCACCGATATCAAGCCCGTTCTAAAGGCGCTGAAAATTGAGCCGGACTTTGTTTACGTTGCACCGGATTCGCGGATACGCTATATCCACCGCCGTATTGGCGGCGCGGATGTCTACTTTGTCAGCAACCAGGAACCGACTCGCGTGAACGCCCTCTGCACATTCCGAGTGAAGGGAAGACTCCCCGAGATTTGGAATCCCGAGACGGGCGTCATCTCACCGGCGCCGGTGTGGCAAACGACACCGGGCGGGCGCACGTCGGTCCCGCTCAATTTCGGACCAGCCGAATCGCTCTTCATCGTATTTCGCAAGCCTGCATCCCATGCGCCCCATTTGGTCTCGGTGACATACGCCAATACCAAACCCACGAAGGAACTCAAGCATACTCTCGTCATCACGAAAGGGGTGTATGCGGCGAACGATGGGGCGGGAACCGCGCTGGACGTGACCGCGAAACTCCAGTCCCTGGTAAGCGATGGGATGATCAAAGCCGACGCCTCAAACATGTTCTTCGGCACCGATCCAGCCCCGCTCCACGTGAAGCATTTGGAGGTGCATTACACCTACGATAGCAAGCCGGGTGTCATCACCATCCCGGAAAACGGGGTACTCCGGATCCCGACCACACCACCCGGAGATATGAAGCCTCCCTATGAGCTGACTGGGGAATCAAACGGGCTGGCATTGCTAAAGGTGTGGGATCCGGGGAAATTCATCCTGAGATACTCCTCAGGCAAGGTTGTGCGCCGAGAGGTTTCAACCGTCCCAACGATCCGGATGACGGGTTCCTGGGAACTCCATTTCGATCCCCGATGGGGAGGTCCGGCGAGCATTCGCTTCAATAAATTGCAGGATTGGTCCACTCGCCCCGAAGACGGCGTAAAGTACTATTCCGGCACTGCGACCTATGTCAAATCGTTTGAAATTCCAAAGACCTGGATAGCATCCAATAAAAGAGTTGATCTCGATCTAGGTGATCTTCGGGATATCGCCAGCGTGAGCGTGAATGGTCATGATATGGGGATATTATGGCTTCCACCCTTTCGTGTGGATATCACCAAGGCGCTCAAGCCAGGGCGGAACGAATTGAAGGTCCTGGTGACCAATCAATGGGCGAACCGACTCATCGGAGATAGCGCACTGCCCGCCGATAAGCGGATCGCCTTCACCACCCATAATCCTTATAATCCAAACTCTCCGCTTCAAAAGTCCGGATTGCTGGGACCAGTTACTTTACAATGCACGAAGGTGATGATCTTGCGCTAGCAGGGGGATGACTTCCATTGATCTCCAAGGGGAGACTCTCCTTGGAGATTTTTTAATCTGAACGTAAGAGTTCAGTTCTGTGGGAATCATTTACGACCATATTGGATGCACCCCCACCCTAACCCTCCCCCGTTTACGGGGGAGGGGATTAAGAGGGACTGGTGAAGGAGAGATTGCTTCGCTTCGCTCGCAATGACACCCTCCCCGCTTGCGGGGAGGGCTGGGGTGGGGGTGAACGAAAATCATTCCCATAAAACTGAACTCTTTCATTCCCGTCATAATATACCGGTTCATGCTGGTATTATGAGAAGACAGCGGGCCATCAAATCAATCGGTTGAGGAGAAATGAGCGCCGGACTTTTTTCACGTAAATCAGTTGCTCATCTAAAAGAGCAGGCGGAAGAGCCGGAGCACGGTTTTCGCCGGGTGCTGGGGCCGGTAAACCTGGTCAGCCTCGGCGTGGGGGGCATTATTGGCGCCGGTATTTTTGTGCTCACCGGCCAGGCCGCCGCCCAATACGCTGGGCCGGCCATCGTAATATCGTTTCTCATATCTGGAATAGGATGCGCCTTCAGCGGCCTCTGTTATGCGGAGATGGCATCCATGATCCCGGTTGCCGGCAGCGCCTATACCTACGCTTATGCCACGTTGGGTGAAATTATCGCTTGGATCATCGGCTGGGATCTCATCCTCGAGTACCTTTTTGGCGCGGCTACCGTGGCGGTGGGCTGGTCCGGCTATGTGGTGAGTTTTTTGAAGGATCTCGGCATCACGGTGCCAAAAGCGTTGGCAGCGGCACCAGTGGATGTTGTCAAAGGTCATTGGCAGATGATGGGTATGGTTAATTTACCAGCCGTATTTATTGTAGTGCTGGCCACCATCTTACTGGTTATCGGTATCCGGGAATCGGCCAATACCAACAATATCATCGTGTTTACCAAGATCGCGGTGCTCATTCTGTTTGTTGCCGTTGCGCTGCCATTTATCAATTTGGCCAACTGGCATCCATTTATACCCCCCCAGCATGGAGGATTCGGCCATTTCGGATGGAGTGGCGTACTGCGTGGAGCGGGCGTAATTTTCTTTGCCTATATCGGCTTCGATGCCGTCTCCACCACCGCACAAGAGGCGCGCCGCCCGCAAAAGGACATGCCGATCGGCATCCTGGGCTCGCTGGCGATCTCCACCGTGCTCTACATTGTGGTATCGCTGGTGCTTACCGGCGTTATCTCTTATACTAAGCTGATGGTTCCCGACCCGCTCGCGGTTGCCACCGATTCGATCGGCCCTCAACTCTTCTGGATGCGTCCGATCATCAAGCTAGGGGCCATTGCGGGACTTAGCTCAGTGGTATTGATTTTATTGATGGGCCAACCCCGTGTATTCTTCTCGATGGCGCGCGACGGCCTGCTGCCGCCCGCATTCGCCCGAGTTCACCCGCGATTTCGAACTCCATACGTTACCACCATCACAACCGGCATTCTTGCTGCGGTGGTGGCCGGCCTCTTTCCGATCGGCATTCTGGGGGAGCTCGTATCCATCGGCACCTTGATGGCGTTTATGATCGTATGTTTGGGCGTGCTGGTGCTGCGCTTCAATCATCCTGAAATTCCTCGCACTTTTCGAACGCCGTGGGTACCGGTTGTTCCGATTCTCGGCGCTGCCATCTGCCTGTTGCAAATGGTTATGCTACCTTTGGATACCTGGGTGCGGCTCATTGTTTGGATGATCATTGGAATTATTATCTATTCAACCTATGGCTACCGGCATAGCCATGCCCGAATACGCCCCGAGACCTTGGATTGATTTCATCGGGGGAAAAAGCGCTAGATAGAAAGTCCGATATTCCATTGGATTGGAAAGATGCAGCCATCGCGTTTTTCAGTCTGGTCATCGTATCCGGCGCGATGGAATCCCGATTAGAGGGGGTTGCCACGCACCGGTTGCGGCAATTCATTCACGGCGGCCAGTTACAGGTGGATGTCGCCCCGCGCGGATTTTTCGGCGCTCTGATCGGCCAGGCCTACGCGATCAAAATCACCGGCTCAGGTAATCGCATCAACGATATTCCACTGGACCTGGCACCGGGGCACGCACTCAGCGGAACTGCCCGCCAGCTCAACATTAACCTGGACAACTTTAATTTAGCCGGTATCCCGGTCAAAAGGCTCAAAGCGAACGTGCCGTTCGTCCACCTCGATTTAAATCAAGCCTTGTTTGACGGCCACATCCGCCTGATGTCGGCAAAGACCGGCCAAGCCGAATTGGTAATCGGCCGGGCGGGGTTGCAGGCGATCCTAAAACGGGAGGTATCCGCCTTGAAGGGAGTTCGAGTGGAGGTGACGCCGAACTACCTCCAAATTACTGGAAATGCCTCGTTGTGGCTAATAGCGGAGCCGTTTCAGGCCCGATTTAACCTGAATGTAGACCCGGATGGAGGGCTGGCGGTCGAGAATCTGCAGTTGATGGTCGGCGGCCAAAAAGCGGGTCCTCTGCTCATTCAAAAGATGGAGACCATCATGATCCCGGCCCTCAATCTGCAAAGTGTCTTTGGACTGGGCGAGCTCTTTCAACCGAAGACGATCACGTTGGAGCACCAGAAGGTTAAAGTTTCCGGGTCGGTGCGAGTGCCGGTTCAAAAGGGAGGTCATCCATGAAAATCAGTCCCTTGAATCAGAATCACCTCCAACTGAATGCTCGGATGGTTGATTTTGCGGGTTGGTCGCTGCCGGTGAGCTACTCCGGAATACTGGAAGAGTCGCTAGCCGTTCGAAAAGCGGCCGGCATATTCGATATTTCACATATGGGAAGGCTGCAAATTTCAGGATCGGGTGCACTTTCACTTCTCCAGAGTACCACCACCAATCGGCTTGCCGATTTAAGTGTCGGGCGGGCACGTTACTCGTTGATTCCGAACCCGGAGGGTGGTATTAAGGACGACATCATTATCTATCGTGATGCACCCGATTCCTTCTTTTTGGTGTTGAACGCCTCAAACACGGATAAGGACATCGCCTGGTTTCACCAACATGCGGATTCCAGCGTCTCTTTTGATGACCATACCGATCGGACCGCGATGGTGGCCGTTCAAGGACCGGCTGCCGTATCGCTGCTGGCACCGCACACCGATATGGAGATTGCGGATCTCCCTCGATTCGGCTGGGCGACCGGAGGCGTATTGGGCTCACCCGCTCGAATTTGCCGAACCGGTTACACGGGTGAAGACGGCTTTGAGGTGGTCGTAAAACGGGAGTACGCCGCCGAGCTGTGGTCTGCCTTTATCCAGGCCGGAGCGCTGCCTTGCGGGTTGGGCGCGCGTGACGCTTTGAGGATCGAGGCCGGTTATCCGCTGTATGGACACGAGTTGGACGAGGATATCAGCCCGGTGGAAGCCCGCCTGATGTGGGTGGTTGATATGAGCAGCGATCGCTTTATCGGCCAGGAGGCGATTCGGCGCACGCAACAAGAGGGGCCGGGCCGACTGCTGGTCGGCATCTGGCACGCCGAACGGGTAGTTCCGAGGCAAGGGTATACTCTTTTTAATGATGAATCGGTGGTCGGCTCCGTAACGAGCGGGGTCTATTCACCGGTGCTTGAACGTGGGATCGGGATGGCCTACGTTTCGCCGGCGTATGCCCGGAGCGGCTCGCCCCTATTCTTTAGGGTGCGTGGCCGCAACTATACGGTTCATGTAGTTCCTAAAAAGAGTCTGCTCTCGCATCTCGGCACACGGCCGGTCTGAACCACGATTTTTAGGATTAAAGGATTGCCATGTACTGAGCGTCATAAATATGTGCGCATGCTTACGCTCTGTACGACAAAACATGCGCATACATTAACGGCGTTGTGTACATGATTAAAGCGATAAATTGTCGCGGTGGGTACAATCCCGGCCATCCTTTAATCAAGAAAATCCTGATTCAGATTAATATAACTATCTTGAGGAGGAGTGGGAATGTTGATTCCGGACGATCGAAAATATTCGGTGACCCATGAGTGGGCAAAGGTAGAGGGCGACAAAGTGCGGGTCGGCATCAGCGATCACGCCCAGGAGGAGCTGGGCGACGTCGTCTATTTGGATTTGCCGGAGGTTGGCCGAATTCTGAGTAAGGGTGACGTATTCGGCGCGGTGGAATCGGTGAAGGCAGTCTCCGACCTCTATGCGCCGGTTAGCGGGGAGGTGGTGGAGACGAATACCGATATTCTGAATCATACCGAGCGAGTGAACGAATCGGCTTACGATGAAGGTTGGATCATCCTGATACGAATGAGCGACCCCTCCGAATTGGACGGCCTGCTCGATGCCGATGCCTATCGTCAGATCGTGGAGGAAGCGAGCCATTGAGCTTCATCGCAAACACGATTCCCGAACAAGCGGCCATGCTGGATACGATCGGGATTCGCTCACTGGAAGATCTCTGGGATCCCATTCCCGCCTCGATACGATTGAATCGCCCGCTCGATCTCTCTCCCGCCCTCGATGAGCAAAACCTGGTCCGACATCTCCAGCGCATTGCGGATGCGAATGTCCACCTCGATCGTAATCTATCCTTTATCGGCGCTGGAATATACGACCACTATTGCCCGGCCATAGTGAGCGCATTGGCCAGCCGCGGGGAATTCGCCACCTCCTATACGCCTTACCAGCCGGAGGTCAGCCAGGGGATGCTCCAGGCGATGTATGAGTTTCAATCGCTCATCTGCGACCTGACTGGAATGGATATGGCCAACGCCTCTATGTATGACGGCGCCACCGCACTGGCGGAGGCCGCCCTGATGGCCGTTGAGGTGACCGGGCGCACAAGAGTGGCGGTCTCGGAAGCGGTGCATCCGCATTACCGGCAAGTTCTTAACACCTATCTCCGGTCGGCCGGCGATGAGATGATTCTTCTGCCTGCACGGCGCGGCATTACCGATGCTGCCTCATTTGAAGATTTATTAAAAGGGCCTCCAGCCTGCATCATCGGCCAGCAGCCCAACTTTTTTGGATGCCTTGAAGATGTCTCCAACTATTCCAATGCCGCTGTCCGGTGCGGCGCCCTCTCGATCATCTCGGTAGACCCGTTTACTCTCGCTTTGCTGAAGCCACCCGGTGAGATGGAGATTGACATCGTGACCGGCGAAGGGCAGAGTTTGGGCTTGCCGACCGGGTTTGGGGGGCCGTTGCTGGGCATTTTTGCTTGCAAACGCGATTACGCCAGGCGATTACCGGGTCGGATCGTGGGGGCAACCACCGATTCGGAAGGTCGCCGAGGATATGTGATGACCTTGCGCACTCGTGAGCAGGACATAAGGCGTGAAAAGGCGACCTCCAACATCTGCACCAACGAAGCGCTGATGGCGCTGATGGCCAGCATCTACCTGGTCGCTCTGGGCAAAGAGGGGCTGCGGGAGACGGCTGAAATCTGCGTTCAAAAAGCGCACTATTTGCAGCAGCATTTGGAGAACGAATTAGGACTGAAGCCGCTCTTTCAGTCCAAATTCTTTTGTGAGTTCGCGGTCACCTTGCCGATTGACGGTGACGAGCTAAACCAGCGGTTGCTCCAACAAGGCATTATCGGCGGCTACAACCTGCGTCGGCGCTATCCACAATTGCCGGATAGTATGTTGGTTTGCGTGACCGAGACCAAAAGCCGAGACGATCTGGACCGCTTCGTTCAAGCTATGAAGGAGTGCATCGCATCATGAGCCGCTATACCCATCAAAATCCGTTGCTGATCGAGGGATCGGTTCCCGGCCGTCGAGGGGTTCGCACCGCGACACTGGATGTGCCGGCCCATTCGCTCGGCGATATGCTGGGGGCCGAGAATTTGCGCCGCGAGCTTCCAATGCCGGAGCTTTCGGAGCTGGACGTAGTTCGCCATTACACGAGCCTCTCACATCATAACTATTCGATTGACTCCGGCTTTTATCCCTTAGGCTCCTGCACGATGAAGTACAACCCAAAGGTAAACGATCGCATCGCCGCAATGCCCGGTTACTCCCGGATTCACCCGCTTCAGCCGGAGGAGACGGTTCAGGGCGCCTTGCAGATCATGTACGAGCTGCAGGCCATGCTGGCCGAGATTGCCGGAATGGCGACGGCCACCCTGCAACCAGCGGCCGGAGCCCATGCCGAGCTGCTTTCACTGATGATGATACAGGCCTATTACCGTCATCGTGGTGAAGAGGGAAGGGAGGTGGTGCTCATCCCGGATTCGGCGCACGGCACCAATCCGGCCAGCGCCGCGCGCTGCGGATTTACCGTCCAAACCATTAAGACCGGCTCCAATGGGAATATTGACCTGAGCGGATTGAAGGCGGCGCTGAGCACGCAGACGGCGGCTCTGATGCTGACCAATCCCAGCACACTCGGCCTTTTCGAGACGCGCATCGCTGAAATCTGCGAGCTCGCCCACCAACGCGGCGCGCTGGTCTACTGCGATGGTGCCAATATGAATGCCTTACTGGGAATAGCGCGCCCCGGCGATATGGGGTTTGACGTGATGCACTTCAATCTTCACAAGACATTTTCCACCCCGCACGGCGGCGGCGGACCCGGGGGCGGCGTCATTGCGGTGCAGCGCTGCCTGGAGCCATTCCTGCCGGTGCCGGTCATCATCCACAAAGACGGGCGGCACTATTCACTTGAAGAAGATCGCCCCCACACCATCGGGCGGATTCACTCCTTTTATGGGGCATTTTTGGTGGCGGTGCGCGCCTATGCCTACATTGCCGGCTTGGGCGCGGATGGACTTCGTGAGGTTGCTGAAAATGCGGTGCTGAACGCCAACTACATCCGAGCGAAAATAGCGGAGTCATTTCCGGCCGCTTTTCCGCAAACCTGCATGCACGAGGTTGTGGTGAGCGCAGGCGGTCTGCGCCGTCATGGAGTAAAGGCGTTGGATGTTAGCAAGCGACTCATTGATTACGGTTTTCACCCGCCGACAAACTACTTCCCACTCACGGTGCCGGAAGCACTGATGATCGAACCGACCGAGACGGAAAGCAAGCAGACGCTGGATACCTTTTGTGAGGCGCTAATCCAGATTTCGCGTGAGGCGGAAGACGATCCGGAGCTGCTTCGAACCGCTCCCCATCACACTCCGGTATCGCGCCTCAATGAGACGGCGGCGGTCAAAAAACTGGATGTGCGGTGGAGCACTGGCGGATAATTGAATCGCCGCCTTCCTGCGCGGCCTATAATATGGCGCTGGACGAAGCCCTCTACCTCCGGTTCCAATCTGAACCCGCCGCCCCAATCCTTCGTCTCTATGCTTGGGAGGTGCCAAGCATCACGATCGGCCGTTTTCAAAATTACGAGCGCGCGAAGCTCGATATGCGGCGTGATCGCTGGAGAGAGGCTCCGATGGTGCGGCGGATCACCGGCGGGCGGGCGGTTGCCCATGATGAGGATTTAACCTTAGCCGTTATCTGCTCCTTCGATGATCTGCCCCAAAAATCAGCCGCCATCCATAAGACCTACGCACTGCTCAAACAGCCGATTGTTGCCGCGCTTGGTGATGTGGGATATGCAATTCATAACGCTCAATCCAAGCATATTGAAATCCCATCCGTAGGCGCGAACTGCTTCGATTGGCTCGGCGCGGCCGATATTGCCGATATAACGGGCCGAAAGTTGGCGGGTGGGGCAATCCATCGAGGCGCAAATGTCATCCTCTTCCAGTGCTCGATACAGTGCGATCCAAACCGGGTTGATAAGTTGAAGGCGGCGCTGAGGGAGCGTTTTGAGCGATGGAGTGTAAAATCTCTGAAATGGGAAGGCCTCACCGAAATCGAAGCGCGGGCGGCGGAGCATCTCACGAGCGAGCGTTATCAAGACGTAAACTGGTTGGAGCGGGGAATTGATCGGGATTTTTCTTCGATCTGTCGGTAGGAATGAATTCAGTTCTCTGGGTAATTTAGGCAGATGTTGGAGGGCGGTTTTGCTTAACCCCCATCCCGCCCTTCCCCCTAGGAGGGGGAAGGAGTTTAGCGGCGTTGGTCGTACGAAAATCATTCCCACAAAACTAAACTGTTGCCCTATAGATTGTAGGAGCGCCTATCCTTAAAAGCGCTATATAATGTAATGAATATCGGCCGTTCGCCAGCAGAAGGCTTATCTCGAATAGGTGCCTGGCCGGCCGTCGGTTTTACGATTTGACTGGAAAGCGAGAGAATGCGTCGGTCGCACTATATGGTGCGCTGACGCAAGAGGAAAGGAGACACCCATGTCCATCCGCAACCTTGTAAGCGTAGCTTTATCCGTCACATTCGGTATCGGCACCGTTTTTGCCGCTTCCGCTGCTCCTCCCAGGCCGATGCCCATTCGCCACTT
This sequence comes from bacterium, assembly GCA_021842405.1. Classification (GTDB taxonomy): domain Bacteria; phylum Armatimonadota; class Chthonomonadetes; order Chthonomonadales; family JAMCWF01; genus JAMCWF01. Next base: position 3,591 of record JAKBZR010000007.1, on the reverse strand, counting down.
CATTTACATCATCCAGGAGAACATCTCCTTCGACCACTATTTCGGCACCTATCCCGGCGCCAACGGGATCCCGCCCGGAGTGAAGCTGCCCTATTATCCAGGCGGTCCGCCCGAGCTGGCTCCATTTCATTTGAAAGCCACTGCTCTGCCCCGCGACTTAAATCATAGCTGGCAGGCCGCCCATACCGCATGGGACAACGGTAAAATGGACGGCTTTTTGTGGGCGGAGTGGCCGCTGGCGCTGCGGCATTACTGGAATCAGCCGGTCCCGCAGCCGAATCCAAAGTTGGTTCACCCATCTCAATCCAGTGCACTGAATTCTCAAAATTCCCGCCGGCCGCTGCGCCGGCCGATGAGGGCGATGCGCGCGGCCATCCGCGCCGGCCAGGGGTTTCGAGCGCGACGAGGAGCGCCGCCGACCGGCCCGCCGCCAAGCTGGGTGATCAATACGCTCTCTTACTATGATTGGCATCAAATCCCCAACTACTGGGATTATGCCCGGCGATTCACGCTCTGCGACAACTTCTTCTCCTCACTGATGGGCCCAAGCGAGCCGAACCATCTCTACACCGTCGCCGCTCAATCCGGTGGGATGGTCAACAATCCGCCGCCGGATATCGCCGGCAAATACGGCGTCTACTCATTCCCTACGATGGCGGAACTGCTCCAAAATTCGCATGTCTCCTGGAAATACTATGACCAGCTCAACCCGAAAGCGCACACCCTCTGGAATCCGCTGGCCGGATTTGTCAGCTTCGAAGACAACCCGAAGCTGATGTCGCACTTGGTGACGCTCGGCCAGTATTACACCGATATCCGCAATCACCAGTTGCCGGAGGTCTGTTGGATCGTTCCGAGCTTCGAGGATAGCGAGCATCCACCGGCCGATTCGGTGCAGGGGATGTGGCATGTCACCCACTTGATCAATGCGATTATGGAGAGCCCATACTGGAAGGACAGCGCGATCATCCTGACTTGGGACGATTACGGTGGCTTTTATGATCACGTGCCGCCGCCGCAGGTAGACCTTTACGGCTTCGGACCCAGGGTGCCGACCCTCGTCATTTCACCCTATGCGAAGCCCGGCTATATCTGTAATACGCGCTTTGATCTCACTTCGCCCCTCAAATTAATCGAGGTGAGATTTGGCCTGGCGTCTTTAACCGCGCGCGATCGGGATTCCAACGACATGCTGTCTTGCTTCAATTTCCATCAGAAACCGTTGAAGCCGGATATTATCACTGCTGCCACCAAGTTGAATTTCAACAACATGACGACGACGCGACCCTGAGCGATAGGCGAAGCGCGCTTCGCAACACAGTTTGACAGCTTCATCGTCACGCTGGTATACTCATTGCTATGAGTAAATATAGCCGCCGCACTACAGGTAGGAGTTGCGGCGGCTTAGTTTTGCAACCGGAAATGCAGGTACGAAATGGTTGGATCACTTAAAGGCCTCTTTTACAGTAACGAGCGAGACATCAATCGGTACATGACGGTCGTCCAGAAAATCAATGCGCTGGAGCCGAAAATCGAAAAGATGTCCAACCATGATTTGCGCCAACGAACATCCGAGCTGAAGGAGGAAGTTAAGGCCGCGTTTGATGCGGCGCTTGAGCGGCTCGATGAATCGCAGGAGGCTCATGTTCGGAGAGAGGCCGAACGGAAAATCCTCGATGAGATTTTATCGAAGCATCTGGTGGAGGCTTTCGCGATAGTACGAGAAGCCGCCAAGCGAACGCTCGGTCAGCGGCACTACGACGTGCAACTGGTCGGTGGCATGGTTTGTCATGATGGCCGAGTGGCCGAGTTAAAGACCGGTGAAGGTAAAACGTTGATGGCCACCTTGCCTCTTTACCTCAATGCGCTGGCCTGCCGTGGGGCGCACCTCGTCACCGCAAACGATTACCTCTCCAAAGTGGGTGCGGTCTGGATGGGGCCTATCTATCACTTACTCGGACTCAGCGTCGGCATTATACAGGGGCAAAGTCCGGAAACGGGCGACATGGGAGGCTCCTATCTCTTCGACCCGACCTACACCGATGCGGACGAGCGGTATCTCTTCTGCCGGCCCTGTACCCGCCGGGAAGCTTACGAATGCGATGTCACCTATGGCACGAACAACGAATTCGGGTTCGATTACCTGCGGGATAATATGTCCTTCAGCGCCAGTGAACTCGTGCAAAGAGAGTTGAATTTTGCCATCGTAGACGAAGTGGACAGCATCCTCATTGATGAAGCCAGAACGCCGCTTATCATATCCGGGATGGTGGACCAGCCGACCGATAAGTACTACACGGTCAATCGAGTTGTGGCACAGCTCCGAGCGGGAAAAGACCTAGTAACTGACAAAGATAATCCGGATGCCGATCGTTACAACCCCAATATAGATTATATCGTTGATGAAAAGCAAAAGACGGTGGCGCCTACCGATGCCGGCATTCAGCGCTTGGAAAGAGCGCTTGGTGTTAAAAATCTCTCTGAAGATGCGGAGATTATGCACCATGTGACCGCCGCGATGAAGGCATACGCCCTTTTTAAGAAGGACATTGATTATGTGGTGAAAGACGGTGAGATCGTCATCGTGGATGAGTTTACCGGGCGGCTGATGTTCGGGCGGCGCTATTCGGATGGCCTGCATGAGGCGATTGAGGCCAAAGAAAACGTGGCGATCAAGCATGAAAGTCAGACGCTGGCCACCATCACCTTCCAGAACCTGTTCCGGCTCTACCGAAAACTGTCTGGTATGACCGGTACGGCAAAGACGGAGGAGGATGAGTTCCGACGAATTTACGGGCTGGATGTAGTGGTCGTACCGACTAACCGCCCCATGATCCGCCGGGATCAGCCCGATGTGGTTTATAAGACCTCCGAGCACAAATATCGAGGAATTGCAGCCGAGATATTGCGGCTCTACACCAAGCAGCAGCCGGTTTTAGTGGGTACTCGATCCATCGAGATGTCGGAACTGGTCAGCAGCCGTATCGCGGCCGACCGACTGCAACTGCTGGCACTTGTTTCAATCCTGAGGCAGAAAATCGAAGATTCCAAAACGCTGGATAAAAATCAGCGAAATCAATTTATCGCAATGCTCAACTCCAATCTGGACCAGCTTTCGATGTCCCGGTTAATGGCAATGGCAAAGCAGCTTGAGGCTTCAGCCGATCCACTCTCGGATGAAAATAAACGGATGATCTTAACCATGCTGGAGCTGCCGGAAAATGAAGAGACCCTTGCGAATTTGGACGAGGCATTGCGGCATGGCATACCGCACAATGTATTGAATGCAAAGTACCACGAGAAGGAAGCGATTATTATCTCGGAGGCAGGCCGAAAAGGAGCGGTGACCATCGCAACCAATATGGCGGGCCGCGGTGTTGATATATTGTTGGGTGGTAAGCCTAAAACCGATGATACCGCCGTAGCGATTGCGCCGAGTGCAGAAGACAGCGAAGAAGCAGCGGCGATCCTCTCGTACCGGCGGGGCGGGAAGCAGTCCACCGTTTTGCAAAGTGTGACTACGCTCGATCCGGAAGAGCATCGCCGCGAGGCGGACGAGGTGTGTAATCGAGGCGGTTTGTTCATTCTCGG
>JAKBZR010000081.1 GCA_021842405.1 bacterium | reverse complement strand
GGTTCCCCCTTCCCGCCTCGGGAAGGGGGACAGGGGGTTAGGTGTTAAAACAGTGAGAGTATTTTTACATTCAACTCCTCACCCCAAAATCGCCCAGAGAACTGAACTGTTACGTAGTAAGGTAAGAGTTTAGTTCCCTGGGTAATTTAGGCAGCAGACTCTTACCCTCACCGCAATTATCAACTCCCTCCCCCCTTGTGGGGGACGGTTGGGGTGGGGGGGCGACCAATGCTGCCATAAACCATTCCCGCAGAACTGCACCCTCTTTACTTGACTTGATTTAGCGAATTCAGGTAGTATGAGTGTTTGATATTGTTCCCGTGTAAAATAGTTATAATAAGCTGGGCACGCAGATGTGCCCGAACGAAGACGTTCTCCATCGCCTGAGGCGGGCAGAGCGTTTTTTTTGTGCGGCGGCGCCTCGACAGCACCTCACCGACCTGCCTGCTGCGGGCAAGTCTTCCGGGAAGCACCCTCGCACTCGATCTCAAAGCATGCTGTAGATCACTATACCGCGCTTTCCAATCATCACACAAAAGGAGAATGACGCACGATGACGCCCAAGGAGGTTATTGACCTCGCCACTGAAAAAGAAGCTAGGGTCGTAGACCTGCGCTTTGTAGACCTGCCGGGATTGTGGCAGCACTTTTCCATTCCAGCCGCCAACTTGAACGAGGATTTGTTCGGCGAGGGTATCGGCTTTGATGGCTCCTCGATCCGGGGCTTCCAAAAGATCAACGAATCCGATATGTTGTTGGTTGCCGACCCCGATACCGCTTTTATGGATCCGTTCACCGAGGTTGCCACTCTTAATCTGATCTGCGATGTGGTGGATCCCATCACCCGCGAAAAGTACAGCCGCGACCCTCGCTATATCACCAAAAAGGCGGTGGACTACTTGCGCTCGACCGGTATCGCCGACGTGGCCTACTTCGGTCCGGAAGCGGAGTTCTACATCTTTAATGATATCCGCTTTGACCAGACGCCGCACAGCGGTTACTACTTCGTCGACTCGGATGAGGGCATTTGGAACTCCGGCCGGGATGAAAAGCCGAACCTGGGCTACAAGATTCGCTACAAACAGGGCTATTTCCCGGTTCCGCCGATGGATTCACTGCAAGATCTTCGCACCGAGATGATGCTGACCATGATCGATGCGGGCGTGATCTGCGAGGTGCAGCATCACGAAGTCGGCACCGCCGGCCAGGCTGAAATTGACCTGCGCTACGCTCCCCTCCTCGAAATAGCCGACCGTCTTATGAAATACAAGTACATCATCAAGAATACAGCCATGCAAAACGGCTATACCGTTACCTTTATGCCGAAACCGCTTTTCCAGGACAACGGGTCCGGCATGCATACCCATCAGTCGCTCTGGAAAAACGGTGAGAACGTCTTCTTCGATGAGAAGGGCTATGCCGGCCTCTCCGAGAGCGCCATCTACTACATCGGGGGATTGTTGAAGCACGCTCCGTCCATTTTGGCCTTTGCCGCTCCCTCCACCAACTCCTATCGCCGCCTGGTGCCCGGCTATGAGGCGCCGATCAACCTGATCTATTCACAACGCAACCGATCCGCCTGCGTTCGCATTCCCATGTACTCCAAGTCGCCGAAGGCAAAGCGGATTGAGTTCCGGGCGCCCGACCCGTCCTGCAATCCATACCTGGCATTTCCGGCCATGCTGCTGGCCGGTCTGGACGGAATTCAGAATAAAATCGTGCCGCCGGATCCGATTGACAAGGACCTCTACGAGTTGGAGCCGGAGGATCGCCATGGCATTAAGATGACGCCCGGCAGCCTTACTGAGGCACTGGAGGCGCTGAAGGAAGATCACGAGTACTTGCTACGCGGCGGTGTTTTCACCCCCGATGTGATCGAAGAGTACATCAAATACAAGCAGTTGCAGGAGGTGGATGCCATCGCACTTCGCCCGCATCCCTACGAGTTCCACCTCTACTACGACATCTAAGCTCGAGGCGATGCCTGCGAGCGATATTCAGGCGGCGCTGTCCGGCCTTTCCAGGCTGGGCCGGCGCCGCCCGCCATCATTCCCGCCTGCCTACCTGTCTGCAACAGGCAGGTAGGCAGGCGGGAATCTAAGCGCTTAGGGGCATATCGCAATACGCCCAGCTAATATTTGACGATTTTAACCGATGTCTGCCTTTCAATACATGGTGCGGGTGCTCTTCTCTAGGCGCGACACTGCCAAGGGTTGGTCGTCCCGGCGAGCCAGCACATCCGCTCTCTCAAATACGTCCAGGTATTGAGATCCGAAAGGGCCGCCACCGATTTGACCGATGAGGCGGTAGTGGGACAAGAACCAGCGATCACGCAGCACGCCATTGCTGATAAAGGTATCAAAGGAGACGAAAAAGGTCGGACGCAGTGCTTTGATCAGTTGGGGAGGAACGGCGTAATCGCTGGCTGGGTTTAAGTAGCGGTGGGAGGTTGGGTAAAAGCGGTCACATTGCGGCGAAACCAGCCCGACCGAGTCGAGGATTCGCACCGGGCAATAGTAACCCAGCATCCCGATTTCGGTTGCGCAAAGGGTGTCGTTTGGATGCAATCGAGGATCGAGCAGCCGGGCGAGATCGCGGTATTTCCGCTCGCGGGACAGCCAGACGCCGGGAGGCGCCACTCCTAAATGACCGTTAACCGGCCGTATTAACGAATTCGCATCTCGAGCGGTAATCATGATGAATAGGATCGCAGCCGCGACCGTTCCGGCCAGACGCACCACCGATCCCTGTTTGACATCCGGTTTTTCACCGTGCAACTGTACCAGCAGATAGGCTGCTCCATGGATCAATAGGGTTGCGCCGGTCAGTGCGCAAACAACGGTGATCGGCTCGATCGGCACAAGATACCAAAAAAATATCAGCGGATTAGCCAACCCCAGTCCGCCGGCAATCAGCACCGGATGCGCCAGGATCGGCCAAGCGGTGGGTTTGTTTGCCAACAGTTCGATCATACCGACCAGAATCAACCCAACCAGGCAGGCAATGCCGGCAAAATTGGAAATGGGTGCTACCCCCAGAAGGCGTTGTAGCGAATTAGTATCGGGGTTAATTAAGCCGATCAGATATCGCACGATAACCTTGAAAGCCTCGCCCGGCGCCAAAAAATAGACGTGCCATTTCGCGATCGCCGTATGCGGAATGATGGTGCCGTAGAACCGCTGCGCGTAGATAACCCATGGCAAAACGGTGAGCAAAAACATCGTTATGAAACCCAGTAGGCCGCGCCAAGCACGCTGAGAAAGCAGCCCGGCCAGCAGCAGGCATGGCAGCAGCGCACCGTCAATTCGAGTCAGCGCGGCAACGCCGCTCGCCAACCCAGCCAGCGCCGGCCGATCGTAAAGATAGCAATAGTAGGCGGCGGTGATGGCAGCCAGATAGAGAGGGGTCTCCATTCCCGATATGCTTGCCAGCACACCCATCGAACTGCAGGCAACCAGGCCTGCCGATGCAAGCGCGATCAGGGAACTGCCGGTTAGACGCCGTGCGGCAATGCCAAGGAATAGGCAGATGACTCCACCGAACAAGGCGTTTAAGAACCATGCCAAGCGGATGTACCCTACGCCGGTAACGATGTGGGCCAACGCGAGAACAATCGCCCACAGTGGAGAGGTCGTGCCGTAAACCGCTTCGCCCCGGTTATAAACCAGACCGTAACCATCCGCCAGGTTGCGGGCGTAGCGGAAGGTAATGTAGGCGTCGTCAATGCACTTCGGGCCGGGCGCCAGTCTGAAAAAAATTGCCGCGAGCGCGATAAAGGCCAGCCAAGTGCTAAACTGTAATTTAGACATTTTAGATTGAGAAGTTGTAATCTCCGCCGCCTTACTCGATTACAACCGGGAAACAGTGACTAGGAGGTTGTTATAGAATTTTCAACATCCACCTAGAAATTGTGTAATGATGCCAAGTTGAAAACCGGAATTCTTTTAGTCAATACGATTATCGGCAACTCTCGTAAAAGCCCGCACAACCATGAAACGCATTGAAACGATCATTCGCCCTATCAAGCTGGACCAGGTAAAGCTAGCGCTCGATGGTATCGGGGTGGCGGGCTTAACCGTCAGTGATGTGATCGGCGTCGGCAGCGGGGAAAGCGAATATCCGGCGCGGATCTCCAATGGTTATCTGCTGGATCTGGTGCCCGGCATCAAGCTGGAGATGATCGTGAACGACGGATTGGTCGAAGAAATTATTGAAACCATCGTCAAGCACGCCTATACCGGTGAGCCGGGTGATGGGATCATCTTTGTCTTGCCGGCTGATGATGCGATCCGAATCCGTACCGGCGAACGGGGCGATGAGGTATTATGAGCGGCCGATTGCCCATACGGCGTTTGATAATCGCCATTGACGGGCCGAGCGGCGCCGGTAAAAGCACGGTTGCCAAACGGGTGGCCGAAGCGTTGGGCTACCCCTACATTGACACCGGCGCAATGTACCGGGCGGTTGCGCTGGCTGTCATCGAGAAGGGTATCGAAGCGGGCGACGATCTTGAGATGACCCGGCTCTCTGAATCGGTGGAAATGGAGTTTCAGCTTACCGATCGGGGCCAGAGATTGCTGTTAAACGGGCGCGATGTCACCGAGGCGATTCGAACGCCGGAGGTGACCCGGCTGTCTTCACCGGTCTCGGCAATTCCGGGGGTTCGGCGCAGCCTGGTCGCCAAACAGCAGCGGATGGGTGCCGGTGGCGGCGTGGTGATGGAGGGAAGGGACATCGGGTCGGTCGTCTTTCCCAACGCGGACGTCAAAGTTTTTCTGACCGCGTCACCGCTCGAAAGAGCAAGGCGCCGCTGGAATCAGCTCACGCGCGACGGATATCAGGTCACGGTGGAACAGATATTGAAGGATCAAGCGGAGCGGGATGAGCGGGACAGCACCCGTCCCGATTCCCCGCTCCGGCAAATGCCGGATGCGTTATTTATTGACTCCGACCGGCTCAGCGTGGACGGCGTGGTAAAATTGATTCTCGATCGTTGTGCTGAACTCGCCTCCTTATCGCGATGACATACAATATAGTTCGAATGATCTTTCGGTTTTTTCTCCGTTTCTACGGACGCTGGGAAATTCGCGGAGTGCAACATATTCCAACCAGCGGTCCCGCCATTTTAGCCCCGAACCACGTCAGCTATTTAGATCCACTGCTGGCTGCCACCCCGCTCAAGCGACCAGTCTGGTTTGTGGCGAAGGAGGAGCTATGGCGGGTTCCGGTGCTCAATTGGCTGCTGCCGCGCTGCCATGCCTTTCCGATCAAACCGGGGACGCCCGACCGCGCCGCGCTGCGGCGAGCACTCGCCGAGTTGAGCGCCGGGCATCTCCTCTGCATCTTTCCGGAAGGCACTCGCAGCGACGACGGCAACCTGCTGCCGGCTGAGCCGGGCATCGCGCTGCTGGTGAAGCACTCCGGCGCGCCGGTTATACCGGTCGCCATAATCGGATCGGAGAAGATGCTTCCCTCCAATGCACGCCGTCTGCGTCGGGCAAAGCTGCTGGTCGTATATGGTGACCCCATCTTTTTCACCCCCGATTCGTCCCGCGATGAGATCGTCGGCGCCGTCATGCAAGCGATTGCCGATCTGCTGACCGCAAACGGGCGGCCCTCAATACCGATAAAGAGGACTCCGACGCCGAATCCCAGCCAATAAATTAAGGCTTTAGATTATTTCACAAGACCTCGTGTAGATTTACTTGGGATGAATTGACAGGGGAATACGAAATGTACTACACACCGATATTAACGAGATAGCGGCAGGGATAGCAGATTATCCGAATTGCATGTAGCCTCGTCTAACACCTTCGCCTCCAGGGCTATATCACCACATATACGGTCCCGTTCCGGATCCGCATGATCAATCCAAACATCCCGGTGGTGGGTGCGATTGGGAGGATCAACTCGGATGCCACGCGAACTAAAGCTGGATTCATGCACAACTGCAATACGCCAGCCGTTTGCGATCATTTCCTCCGGCGTATTACCATTCGTCTCTAAAAATCTGAGCGCTCTGTCCCTTGTCTCCTCGTCGGTCGAGCTCGCTAATTCTTGTTGCTGCTGTATGCACTCAACCAACAAGCTTCGGGGCGTTCGATTTGACGAATAGACCGACACACTTTCTCCTGGTTTCGGAATGAAAGCAGCATATCTCACCTGATCGGTTTTGCGATTATATTGTCTTGGCGACAAACGACGTAGTAAGTACTCTTCTCGGCGAACCTCACCTTCTACTTGGAAGCGAGCACCCATTGAATGCACGCCATTGGGTCTCCTGAAGGCACAACAGTAGGCGCAACAATCACACCCTTTTCTCGCGCTACACAAGTTATTCCGTTATTGTCGCGCTGAAAGTGCAGAGTAATCTGTCGCTCACCAACGGTCCATTCCAAGTAGGCGGTACCATCCGCACACGGGACGGCGTGTAAATCACGCCACTTGTCATTCACTCCTTGCTGAAATGATAGCATACTGACGAAAACAGCAGCACGACCAATTACTGCAGCCGCAATAGGCTCAGCATCCTCGCCGTCCCATCCCCGACATAATTCGGACAACTCCCTGAGTTCTCGCAAAATTGGTATGCCATTCCAATCGAATTGCGGCTGTGGTGGAGGTGACTCGCTTGATTGTTGAGCTAAGGCTGCAAGTTTACGCGAAACAGTAGGATCCAATTGTAGCCGAAACGAAGATGGCTGCATCTGAATAGCAATTCCTGCTGCGTGAGAGGGCATCCACGTTGGTATCTCCAGCGATTCAATCTTTTTTAGAGGTATATTGAGCTCCATATTAATTCCTCCATTTAGTCGAGTGGATTTAGCTCTCTACCAAAATAGTGCTTTCGTTTTATCCACTTAAAACCTTCATGTTTGGTGATGACGGCGATATCAATCGGCCCCCCCACCACTTGAGCGCCCCCCATAAATTTGGAATGTTGTATGGTCATTTCGACAAGAAACTCTACAGCATCAATTGCATCCTGCAGTGGCATTGTGGGTAACATAAAGCTTGTTGTAAGTCTTTGACTGAGAACCGTTATTAACTGTTTCACCTGCTCGGTAGGGACTCCTAGTTCGTGCTCAAGAATTAACGGGAGTAGCGGACTAAACCCATAAAGCAATCGCGTTATCGCTTCCACTTGCCCTCGCCATGCGAGACCTATTTCACCTTCGTAAATAGGTTCCGGACCAATGATCTGATTCTTATCGGTATATATCTGATACAGTTCAGGCAAAGGTTGACCATAAGAATAGCCAGCGACCATAAATCCCATCTGGGCAGGATCTGCTTGGTCTTTAAAAGCTGGCAGCCAGCGATCTTCGAAAATGTACTTTTTTAGTTGTTCAGCGAAGTCTTTTACTGTGTATTCGGTTGACTCCTCGCTGATCTGATCGCTGACCTCCAGCCGGAAGTCTTTGACTATGCTAGACATCGACATCTCACCAATGCTGCCAAGTCCCCAGGTTGTCGCGCCAATAGGAAGTTTTTTACGCAGGTTGAAAACTTTATTTGCGTTGTAATATACTTTGGCGACAATCGGCGTTCCATGAGCACCCACCATTGTGTACGTCGAGGCGCTATCAGCCGCGATAATAACTCCGTCGTTTATCTTTAAGCTTAAGGCAAGTGTCATGGTATCTGATTCTTGGTGCGCTTAAATCTTGCGTTCAGCCATCTGTTTGTCCGTCTTCTCATTAATTGCCTGCCTCGGAACGTTGACAACGTGTCCCTAAAGTGGCTAGAAGTTCTCCGGGGTATGCTTAGGTGTTCAACCCGATAATTTGGCTCATCTTTCGAGAACAGGTCAGCCCTTCTCCAAGCACAGCATACCCTAGAGAAGTCAAAGCATTGATTCAAAACTTACATAAATTTTAGCATTAATTACCCCACATTTTCGGCAATTTAATCAGAATACCTCTCTATTTAATGGCAATACCGGATGAGCATCAGCGGTCGGTAGGTCTGTCCCCGAGCGGCGCTTTTGCCATATACCGATAGCGGCGCCGATGCAGGCCCATTGCAGCATTATCCCACGACCCCAGTAGAGGTCCAACGCCGCGTGCACCCAATAGCAGACCGTCACCGCAGCCGCGATTGCGACGATCCGCCGCTCCATCGAATCGGCGCTGGCGGTGCGATGGGCGGCCCGGTACATCTTAAAGGTGGAAAGCATCAGCCAGCCGAACAGGATCAGGCCCGGCAGCCCCGATTCGGCCAAAATCATCAGGTAGAGGCTGTTAAATCCGGAGGATTCCTTGCCGATGCCGGGTCCCTGACCGAATATCGGCGATGAGGTGAATGCGAGCCACCCCTCGCGGTAAGTATCCATTCTTATTGTCAGGTTCTCGTGCGGCCCCTGCCCGAACGTGAGGTAGTTGATTGAATGTTCCGGCAAGAGCAGGAACATCCACAGGCAAATTAAGAGGGCGGACGCCGCCAAAACGCCAAGACGCCGATCGTAGCTTTTAATGGACATCAACATGATAAGGCCCGCGATTGCCCCCAGCCAGGCGCCACGGGACAGCGTGGCGAAGAGAGCGGCTCCAATCAGCAGAGCGCCGAGGGCAAAAGATCGCCTTCGACGATGATCCTCTAAATACAGGGCGATGAACAGGATCAGACCGGCCGCCAGCGAGGAGCCGACCGAGTTTTTATGCAGCCCCCACAAGAATATCCCCTGCCGATCTCCCAGCATGAAGAGCGACAGCACGTTGATCCCAATGAAGAGGTCAACCAGCGCCAGCAGCTTCAAGCCGCGCCACACCGTTCCAACCGGCAATCCGGCGAAGAGAGCCGGCACCAGCCAGACATAGAGCGCCGTCTGAATGAGGACGAGGGCCGATTGGGGATGCCACTGAGAGATCGCAGTGACGAGCGACCAGCTTAAGAAGAGCGCGATCGGGATGTGGAGCGGGCGCACCGATAGCGGCCTGCGGACCAGGAAAGCACGTAGGATCGCCGTCACAGCGGTAGCGGCCAGAAGCAGCTCGCTCAGGCCGAAGTGAACGGCTGAGCTTTCGCCGGTTAGCGACCATGTCAGCGGGCTAAGGCCGATGATGAGGATCGGCAGCCAGGTCGGCCGCAGCCAGCCCACCATTAAAAGCGCTGAAAATCCGGCGATGCTGGCGGCGGCCATCGGTGGGAAAATAACCGCCATCAGGCCAGCCATCAAACACGGCACTGCCCAGGCCATTCGAAATGGCATCCGGCCACGCTGAATGCGACTCCGGGCGGGATCGCGAAAATTTAATGCGAGACGACGGTTCATCAGCTTATCAACCCGTAAAACAGCAGTGCAGTCTCGTTTATCGCTTATTTAGTTGATCTAAAAAGTTGTGCCGGTCTCCGGAAAACTTAGAGACCCAGCATCTCCTTTGCTTCGGCCACCGATCCGGAAAAGGCGCTCACCGCCCGATCCACCTGATCCGCCGTAATGATGAGCGGCGGCTCAAAGCGAATGACTTTCGGGTTATTCAGCGTATAGGCGGCAATCACGCCCCGCCGCGCCATCCCGTTGATGCAAAGCTCGGCTACATCTTTTACTGCAAATTCCGCGCCAACCATCAACCCCATCCCTCGGATCTCGACCAGCGCATCGGGATTCGCGGCTTGAACCTGCCTCAATCCGCTCATCAGACGGTCGCCCATGTCGGCGGCGCGCTTCGGCAGATTTTCTTCAACCGTGACGTTGAGCGCGGCGAGCCCGGCCGCGCAGGCCAGCGGATTACCGCCGAAGGTGCTGGTGTGGATCAGCGGGTTTTCGGAAAAGGCGCGCTCCCAAATGGCGGGCGTTCCCATCACCGCGCCGATCGGCATCACGCCGCCGCCCAGCGCTTTGGCCAGCGTCATAATATCAGGCTGGACGTTGTGGTGCTCCACCGCGAACAGCTTGCCGGTCCTGCCCAGGCCAGTCTGCACCTCATCCACGATTAAGAGGGCGTGATGGTCGTTGCAGATGCTTCGCAGGGCGGGCAAGTATTCCGGCGACGGCACCTGAATCCCGCCCTCGCCCTGGATCGGCTCCACGATGATGCCGGCGGTGTGATCGTCTATGGCAGCGGCGGCCGCCTGGGCGTTGTTAAAGGGGACGTGCACGAAGCCGGGCACCAGCGGCTCAAAGGCGGCGCGGTACTGCTCGCGGCCGGTGGCGGAAAGGCCGCCCATGCTCTTGCCGTGAAAGCCGCCGACCATGCAGACGAACCGGGTCTTGCCGGTCGCGATGCGGGCGATCTTGATGGCGCCTTCGATCGCCTCGGTACCGCTGTTGCAGAAGAAGGCGTACTGCAGGTTTCCGGGCGCCAGCGCCGCCAGCCGCGCGGCCAGCTCGGCCTGGGGCCGACTGAAAAAGGTTCGGCTGGAGAGCGGCATGCGCCCAAGCTGGCACTTGACCGCCTCCACCACTTTCGGGTGGCGGTGGCCCAGGCTGAAGACGCCGTAACCGCCCAGGCAGTCCAAGTACTCTTCCCCGGAGGCGGTGCGGACGATGCAGCCCTCCGCCTCCATCTCCACATCGCCGAAGCCGCCGAACTTCATCAAGCTGGCCAGCCACGGGTTGACGAACTGCTGATATTGCTCGACGACGGCATCTATTTGGGAGTTATTTACAGAGCAGAGAGACACAGTTCTAACCTCTATATTTTATAATATTCACGGTATGCGTATTTGCTTTAACACCATTAATCGTTAAGACGTAAATATTAGGTGCAGCGTATTGTTGATCATCATCCTTTAATTCTTTGGCTTTAAAGCTTCAGAATTAAACCGAACCAAGTTTTCCCAACCAATTTCTCCATTGTTTTTGCAGAATATATTTGTAAATTCTTTTGTGAATTTATTAATCATATTCGAATACGATTTTACGAAATCATCATTCTTTTCTTTGGCTTTATACCCTAATGGCTCGATTATTTCTATAAATAGTTCGCTATCGCCTGATATAAATTCCCAAAAGCGTTGACCGCAATATTTGAAATAGTCTCCCTTGTCTGGTTTGTTGTCCCTACCATAACAGCAACCGTTTACAGCAACTATGCTCAATTGTGAATTGCTGGTCCTCAGCGTCTTTTCAGCAGTCTTGAAATCAATTACCATTTTTGCAATTTGTGAATTGTTGCCCCAATTTGGTCCAGATTTGATCGTTACGATGTTTCTTGTTCCATTGCTATCAAATTCAAGATCAATGCCTCGAATGCCTGATTTCCATCCCCCATAAACCATACCGTTGATGAAAATAGAAAGTCCTTCGAGCCAATCGCCAAAAATAGTTTCTTCGTTCGACGAGATATGCGCGTCCACCAAGCCTTTCACAATCTGTTCAGCAGTCAATACATATTTTGCTTTGAACAGATACGGATTCTTCCGTTTAAGTACTTTCGATAGCTTTAATCCGTCAAGGCTTTGAATGCGCTTTTCGTGAAATGTACCGATATTTTGTTCAACGTAATGCAGTACGTCTTTTTGGTTTAATTTTTCCATAATCTTCCTTCGACTCAAATAGATATATTTCTAAAGGTTTCAATTGCTTTCGCACCATTTCGCAATATTCTGGAACGATATCGATTCCTATTGAATTGCGCTTCATTCGTTTTGCAACAATTAAGGTTGTGCCAGATCCCATAAATGGATCCAAAACCGTGTCGTTCTCCCTTGTAAAAAGTTTTATAAACCATTCAGGCAGTTCTTCGGGGTAGGCGGCGCTGTGATTTTTATTGTTGCATTCGGTCGCTAAATGTAAAACATTTGTTGGGTAGGCTTTATCTCTGTCAAGCCAATTTGAGATATTTTTGCCAAATCCGCTCCCAACTTTTGAGTTATCACGTATTTTATCGGTGTCGGAGAGGTTTTGCAGCCGAGAATTTGCCCATTCTCCCATAGGAATCATTACTTCTTCTTGATACATATTGAATTTACGACTTTTATTAAATTGAAGAAGTCTTTCCCAAGCGTCACGAAAGCGGTTCGGCCACTTCCCCGGATAGCAATTTTTCTTATGCCAAATGAATTCTTCGGTCCATAGCCACCCTTGCTTTCGCATTTCCAAAATGAGTTCCATCACATAAGTGCTACGCTCTCCGTCCACTACTTTTTCCTTTATATTCAAGATAAAAGTGCCAGTCGGATTGAGAACTCGTAAAAGCTGCTCGGAAATTGGCAAGAACCATTCTACGTATTTGTCATGTGGAATGCCTCCATAGGTGCTTTTTCGCTGGTCGGCGTAGGGCGGCGAAGTTACAATAAGATCAACTGAATTGTCAGCAAGATATTTCAGTTGTTCTTTGCAGTCGCCAAGAAATATGCTAGCCGTTATTTCCATATTAAAGCATCATTCACCTAATGAGGAGATTTGAAACCACCATTAGGAATACCCCCATGTTATTTTGGCTATATTACCACCGCCGCCAGTAACAGTCAACCATCCATTAAACTGCTTTTCAACGAGATTCTTCACCTAATGCCTTTCTCGCCGCATCCGCCCATTGCCCCTGTGACTGCGCCTTCAAAAAATCTCGGTAGTGCTCAACCGCCTGTGTCTTCTCGCCCTTCGCCTTGAGCAGCACCGCGATGGTGTATTGCAGAGCCGGCTGGCTGGGGAACTTCTTCAGCGCGTTGGTGAGATCATGGATGCCGGCTTGAATGTCGTCCTGACCCGACGCCTTCAGCGCCTGCTCGTAATAGTCCATCGCATGAGGCAAGTCGCCCTGCACCGCGCAGATCAACCCCAAATTATAGCGAACGTAGGTGAGGGTGGGATCGAGGACCAGCGCCCGATTGCTGCTCGATACGGCATCGAGGTAATCTCCTAAAAGGTATTGGGACCAGCCCATATTGCCCCACAGGCTTGCCTGCTTCGGCGAGAGCTTGATCGCCTGCCGGTATAACTGGATCGCGGCCTTGTTATGATGAAGCCCCTGATCCATCTCGGCCATCTCGGTGAGCGCATCCACGCTTTTGGGATCGGCAGCCAGCGCCGCTTTCAGCAAGGGCTCCGCCTCGCTGTAGTTCTTGGCCTGCACCAGCACCGCGGCAAGGTAGATTTTATTACCGGCCGAGTTGTCCAATCGAAGCGCCGCCTGCGCCTCGGCAACGGCCATATCCATTCGATTTTCCTGCGCGTAAAGCTGACTCAGCGTATTGTGGATGTCGGCACTCCCCGGTGAAAATCCCATCGCTCGGATCGCATATTTTACCGCCCGGCGGTAGTCTTTTTTGCCGGCATAGGCTTCCGCAATGCCCAGCAGCGGCTGCGATGCCTCATCGTTCAGCTCGCGGGCCGCCTTGAAGGTGCGAATCGCCTCATCGTTTTGGTTCGCCTGAACCAGTTGCTCACCGAGGATGATCTGGAAGTCGGCAACACTGGGATTGAGGGCCACCGCTTTGCGCATCTGCCGGATCGCCTCGGTGAGGTTGCCGCTCTGCTGGTAGGCGCGGCTGAGACCCACGTAGCCGCGGATGTCGCTCGCATTGAGGGCGATCGCCGCCTGAAATTCCTTGATCGCGTCCTGATATTTCCCGGCCTGCAGCAACTGGTAACCCTTAACATCGTGATCGGTTACCGAATCCGCCCAGGCGCTCCCATACAAGCTCAAAATGCCGGCGATCAATATGGTTGCTATGATTGAAAAACGATTAATTCGCATACGTGGCTCCTAACTCCGGCGACGGTACCGGTCGTACAAAACGGCTGCCACCGTCACCCCACCGATAATCACTTGTTGCCATGAAGGCGGCACCGCCTTCAAGTCGCAGCCGTTATGGATGATGGACATTAAAAAGGCCCCGATGATCGTTCCCGGTATGCCGCCGCTGCCCCCGAATAGGCTGGTGCCTCCGATGACGGTCGCCGCGATGGCATCCAACTCGTAACCGCGGCCGGCGTCCGGTTGTGCGATGCTGGATCGTGACATGCTGATCATCGCGGCAAAGCCGGCCAGCAGCCCCGCCAGGGCGAAGACGGTAACGGTCATCTTCTTTAAGGATATACCCGAAAGTCGCGCCGCTTCGCTCGACCCGCCCACCGCGTAGAGGTTTCGGCCCCAGCGGGTTCGGGTGAGCACGATATGAACGATCACGGCGGCCAGCAACATCAATAGGATGGCATACGGAATGCCGTTCCGGGTAGGGCTGCCCAAAAGTTCGCGCACACTGAAGATATCGAGGCCGGGTGTCATCACGTAGATGTTGTTTTCATGCGAGATGACACCGGCCAAACCGGCCGCCACTCCCATCATTCCCAGCGTCACGATAAAAGAAGGAATCTGGCCGAACGCGGTCAACAAACCGTTCACCAATCCACAAGCCATGCCGGTAAAGCTGGATATCGCCAGGCCGCTCCAGCGCCCCAGACCGTAGGTCACCATGCACTGCGCCGAGATCACTTCGGCCAAGGCCAGCACCGATCCGACCGAAAGATCAATCCCGGCCGAAATGATGACCGCTGTTTCTCCCACCGCCAGGATGGCAACCACCGCCGTCTGTTCGCCGACATTTTTGATGTTTTCGGCGCTGAGAAAACCCTGATTGCGCTCGATTATTGCGAGTATGACAATTAAAACGAATAAGAATGAGAGCGGGCCGAGTATATTGCTTAAGGCCGCCCATATCGGTGAGCGAGCCTGGAATGTGGCGGTTTTGACCATCGAGCAGCCTTCCCGTCAATAAATTAATCGGCTACCGGAAGGCAGCCGGACTTAGGTTAAAGTATATTGCCCGCCCGCAAAAGTGTCAACCAGGAAAGAGTTCAGTTTTGCGGGAATAAATAATTTTTACGTTGCCCACCTCACCCCCCATCCCCCTCTCCGAAACGGAGAGGGGGAGCGCCTACTGCACCGATATACGCGTCGGTTCC
>JAKBZR010000080.1 GCA_021842405.1 bacterium | reverse complement strand
CGGTGAAACCCGATCAAATTATGGTATACGACCCAATCGGGGAGAAGTGCCGTGAGCTGCAAGAAAGCCTGAAGGTCCATACCGCCTCCGACATCGGCAATCTTATTTCGACTTGTGAAATTTTAATATTAGCGGTAAAGCCGCATTTAGCTGTCCCCGTACTCGAAGAGCTAAGCGATTTTCTTTCAAAGAAAAAGCTGATTATTTCCATCGCAGCGGGCGTGAAGATTGAATCGCTGGAGAAGGCGGCCTCAAATCAATTACCGGTCATCCGTGCGATGCCAAACACGCCGGCCCAGATCAGCAAGGGGGCTTGCGCCTACTGCCGGGGCAGTCACGCGCGGGATGAGCATGCTGAGGTGGCGCGCGCCGTTTTCGAGACGGTCGGGATTGCAGTGGAGGTTGATGAAAAGTTGATGGACGCGGTAACCGGACTTTCGGGGTCGGGGCCGGCTTACATCTTTCTGGTGATTGAAGCGCTGACCGATGGTGGGGTGAAGGCGGGTTTGCCGCGTGACGTCTCATTACAGTTGGCCGCTCAAACGGTTTTAGGCGCTGCCCAAATGGTGATGGAGCTTAATCTTCATCCAGCCGTATTGAAGGATCGGGTGACCACTCCCGGCGGTACGACGATCACTGGGCTGAGCGTGCTGGAAGAGACCGGCCTTCGATCGGCATTTATCAAGGCGGTTGAGGCGGCCACCCGGCGAGCCGCTGAATTGGGTTAATCCAACCAATATATTGTTCATAAGGTTGTTAACAGCCTCCATTTCAGCCGCGAATATACCGATTTTCACTCATGAAATACCTTTTATGGATTCTTGCACTTTTATCTTTGACGCCGGCAATCTGCCAAGCTAAGCCAAAGCCATCTCCACCTGAGCCGGGAAGACTCACGATATCGCTTGATGGCGCGTGGCGCAGCCTTTCCTCAAACCTGAGCGACCAGGCACTTAATAGTTGGACTAATCAGATACCACCCTCCGCTGAAATTGTCGAGATGCCCATATCCTTGCAGGCGGCAAAGGTCATCTCGGATAATAAAGCAACCTGGTACTGGCGGCAGACGGGGATTCCAGCAAACTGGAAGGGGCAGTTGGTGCGGTTGGAGTTTGAGGGCTTGGGCGGTCAAGCGGAGATTTGGGTTAACGGCGCTCGGTTTGGGCCGATTAAGGGCGGTGCCGGCCCGACCTGGCTTGATGTAACGAATGGTATCCATCCTGATAATACTAACTTATTCGTGATGCGGATTGATGGCGCCACTACAATTGATGGCGCTCGATTGAGAGGTATTTGGCAGTCTTTGAGGCTGGTTTGCACCGATGACGCCTATATTGAGAGTTTGCTGATAGAGCCGCAGAGCCGTGAATGGGCCAATTTTGTGTTGCAGATCAACAACACCACCAAAATACACGCTGATGCCGAGCTGTTTTTAACGATCTATGATCCACATAACCGGAAGCATAAGCTGGCGGAGACGCAGCAGGTAGTGGTTGTTTCACCGGGATTAAATTTGGCAGGCATGCTGATTAAAGTGAAAAAAGCGGTTCAATGGGGGCCTGACCACCCGGCGCTATATCCCTATCGGTTGGAATTCCGTCAGGGTCTGAATTTGCTGGACAACAAGGAGGGTGTGTTCGGATTCCGGTCGGTTGCCGATCGTGATGGTCGTCTTTTGCTCAATGAGATTCCATATCCGGTGAACGCAGGCAGCATAAATTGGCTTGATATGCCGGCAGGCAGCGCACTTCAAGATACGGTGAATGGCATTTATCAAAAAGCGAGGTCAAGTGGAATCGGCGAGCTGATAGCGGCGGCTGGGGATCCTGGCGCAATATTTGGAGAGGCCGACCGTTATGGGATGCCGCTCGTTGTAGAGCTACCTGCCGATCCCGCTGAAGCCATAACGGTAATGAAACACCTCTTCAATCACCCTAGCATCATTGCCTGGCTGCTCCCAAAATCACACAATTACCCCGCCGATGTTCTTTCCGAGTTGAAGGCGCTCGATCCAACGCGTCCGGTTATACAGAGCCTCCCAAAACCTTCGCATTAGGCATCATCCCCACCGAGCTGAACTCTTTTCCTATATAAACAGCGACGCCTTGCTGGACCCGGCCTCAGCCAAGAATTTGGCCACCCCGGCCGATTTCAAGCCGGGGTAATCAATCAGCTCTTCCATCTCAAAGCCCATCAAATCCATGCTCATCTGGCAAACGTAGATTTTCACGCCCGAGTCGGCTGCCTGCTTGATGAACTGGGTGAGCGAAAAGACGTTCTTCTTTTTCATCAAGCCCTTCATCATTTTAGTTCCCATCCCGCCCATATTCATTTTTGAGAGGGCGAGTTTATCGGCTCCCTTAGGCAGCATCCGCCCGAACATTTTACTCATGAAGTCCTTACCGCCAACCGATTTGTTGGGATCGCGGAGGGCGGGCGTTGCCCAAAAGGTGAAGAACATCACCACCTCTTCGTACATGGCAGCGGCACCGGTTGCAATCACGAAGGCGGCAAGGATCTTATCCAAGTCGCCGCTAAAAACGACCATAGAAAGTTTATCTTCCGGTAGTGAGGAGGATTTAAGCTCCTCCAACTCGGCGCGGAGACTATCCACTTCCTGGGCGAGAATATCCAGATTTGAGGCTACCTTTTCAGTGCTCATTTTTGCCTCCCTAGGCTTGGTTCAGGTAGTACATATAAAGCGCAATGGGGCGATAGATGACATGGGCCATCTTGGTGAATGCAAACAGCAGCACCAATTCCATCGCCATCGCGACGTGAAGCAGCAAAAACCAGTTGTTCACCGCTCCGTTCAATCCGAAAGTGACCGCGATCTCCAGCCAAAAGCCGGTAAGGCCGATCACGAACAGGAAGATGAGCGCCCACCAATCCGGCAGGCGGGAATGTTCGGCGTTCTTTTCAACATGATTGAGGCGGCGCACTATAGCGGCCGAGACGCCCCATATCATCGCCAGGCCGGCGATGGTACCGATAATGCGAGCCGGCCAAAACACGCTGAGATGCAGCGGCAGCAACTCCAGAAAGATAAAGTCGAGCGCGGTTGCGGCCAGCAGCCCTAAAAATCCAAACATAATCCCCATGTGAATCCAGGCGGACTGGCGGTACCAGGGACCAGGCTCGCTATCGGGAGTGGATTTTCGATGCCGGGACATGGTGACGATTTCAGCGATAGTGCGCTTCAAGGCAACCATTCGTTTTGACGGATCCGTCTTGGATGGACTGTATTTAGAAAGCCGACTCGAAATTTTGTAAACTCCACCTAGAAAGGCGAGTACAGCCAGCACCGAAATTCCCATGCCGACATAGTGGATCATCTGATAGGAGACATCGGAGAAAATCCAGTGGCTTGGATTCCGACCGATGTTTTGGGTTAGCATAAAGGCACCAAGAACGATGCCGACCAAAACCGTCACCAATATCGCCATTGTCCCACTGCGGTACATCAGGCCGGCGATACCGGAAGGCTCATTGCGGGCGATTGCATACCGGCGAACCGCCGCCATATACTCGCCCGGCTCCGCTTGGCGGGGGCAGGTCTCCGAGCATTCGCCGCAATAGTAGCAAAGCCATGGCTCCGGTCCGGAAATCATCCGCTCCTTGTCTCCGAGCTGCCCCAGACGGATGAGCTTGCGGGGGAAGGACCCGTTTGGGTCGGAGAGCGGGCAAACCGCGGTGCAGTTGCCGCAGTTGAAGCAGGCATTTATATCAAATGCGCCGTAACGCTTGATCTCTTTGAGAAAGTCGGGATTAACTGTGATGCTCATTAGACGTTCTCACTTCTTTCTATAGGCGAGGTATTCGCCCTGCTTTTTGTCATCCATCACCTTGTTGTATTTGCGCATGGCGGTAATCCACCAGAAGACAGCCTCAGTGCTCATACCGGTCGCTTCCGCTATTTCAGGCACCGTTTTCGCTTCCTTGTCAATTACAGCCAGAATGGTTTTCTGCGCGTGAGACTGCTGCTTGCTGCGCTCCTGCATCGCCTTTAAGTTGCCTTCAGCCCGTCTTGCGCGTAAGGTTTTGATCTGTTCGGTGTAGCTCACCTTATTCTCATCCATTGCACACTCCTTGAATCTATGCTGGCACCAGCTCCGACTCGGTCTCTTCCGCTCCGATTGCGTCAATCATTGCATCGAACTGATCGAGCGTCCATCCTGCCACGTTGATCGCCCGCGTTGGGCAAACGGCCACGCATGATCCGCAGCCCGCGCAGAGCGCCGGATTCACCTTCGCCCGATTCTCCGCCATCGTCAGCGCGCCCTTATACTCACACTCCGCCAGACAGAGCTGGCAGCCGTCACACCGTGCGGTATCTACCCGCGCCACAAATGGATCCATCTCGATCGTGTCCTTGGAAAGTAGGATCGAGACCTTGGCGGCGGCTGCACCGGCCGCCGAGGAGCATTCGGTGATATCCATCGGTCCCTGGCAGGTTCCGGCAACCAGGATGCCGTTGTTTGCCAGCTCAACCGGACGGAGTTTGGGGTGCACCTCCTGGAGAAAACGATCGGCGCCGATCGGCAGCTTGAGCATCGTGATCAGGTTGGCAATGTTCCGCGGCATCATTCCAGTCACCAGCACCACCATATCCACCGGGATCGTGACCTCTTCGTTCCAAGTCAGAACATCCTTCACCGTCAGAGTGGCGGTTTTGTCCTTTTGAGGCGGGGTGAAGACCGGGAGGCCGTCGTCGGTGTACCGGAAGAAAAGCACGCCTCTTTTGGAAGCCCGCTCGTAGTAGTCTTCATGGCCCCGACCATAGGTGCGGATATCTTTATAGAGATCGTAGATGTGAAGGTCAGGGAATCGGTCCAGCGTCCGGTGAATAGTATGCAATGCCGATGTGCAACAGACTCGCGAGCAGTAGTCATTGACCTTCCCATCCGGCTGCGGTTGATGAATCCCTTCAGTCTGTCGGCTGCCCACGCAATGAATGAAACCGATGCTCCGAATTTCTCTCCCCTTATAAGTTAATTTCTGGGACGGCGGCAGCTCGGTCAGCAACTTGTTGAATTCAGGTAAGGTGAGGACCTCAGGCGATTGCCGATATCCGAACTCCCCTTCATAGGGGACGTAGTGGTTAAAGCCGGTCGCCATAATGATGGCGCCCGCTCGAGCCTTAGCCGTTTTGGAATCGGCTGACTTGATGAGTATCTCAAAGTTACCGATAAACCCTTCAATCGCCTCAACCTCACTATTGAGCCGAACGTCAACCTTCGCATCTCTTACTGCTTTTTCGAGTTGGGCGATGATATCGGCGGCCTTCTCTTCGGTGGGGTAGACGGTATCCAGCTCGCGGGTCCGTCCGCCCATTTGGGCGCTCTTTTCAATGAGTGTGACGCCTAACCCTCGCCGGGAAAGGGCCAGCGCAGCCCGCATTCCGGCCACTCCCGCTCCAATCACCACCACGTGGCCTTCAGCGTTCACCACGATCGGTTCGAGCGGATCCTGCCGTGCGATCTTCTCGACGCCGGCCATGGTTAACCGGATCGCTTTGGCGGTGGCGCCTTCATGATCTCCTTTGTGAACCCAGCTATCCTGTTCGCGGATGTTGATATGCTCATAGAGATAGGGATTCAATTCGGCGCGGCGCAGCGCCTTGCGAAACGTCGTCTCGTGCAGAGTCGGTGAGCAGGCGGAAACAACCACCCGATTGATGTTATTCTCCCGGATATCGTCAATAATAAGCTTTTGACCGGGGTCGGAGCACATAAAGACGTAGTCCCGGGCGATTTTTACGTTCGGATGCTTGCTGGCCGCCTCAACGACCGCTTTGGTATCCACCACATCGGAAATATTTCCGCCGCAGTGGCAGACGTATACGCCGACGCGGACCTCTTCCGGCTGATTGATGTTGTCTAGATTGTCCTGTTTTTCCATATCCTCTCACCTTACTTCCTGACCACGAAGATAGTTGGCCGCTTCGGTCGCGGCTGCACCAGCCTCCAGAATGGTATCCACAATGTCCTTCGGGCCGGTGATGGTTCCCGCCGCGAAGACGCCGCTCAGGCTGGTCAGTGACGGAGTGATTTTTTCGTTCATACTGCGGATGAAGCCGTCGGTATCCGTCTCCAGCGGGATAATGCCGTCCCGATCGGGTACCCATGCGGGCACCATTCCCAAAGAGAGCACGACTAGATCGTGAGTCACCTCTTCCGGTTGGGCGACATCTTCCTGGCGCTCAATACGCAAGATCGGATTATGCTCGCTATCCTCCGATATACGGCCCACTTTGGCCTTCACGAACTCGATGCCCATCGCCTTTGCATTCTGGTAAAACTGCTCGTAGCCCTTGCCGAACGCACGAATATCCATGTAGTAGATGGTAATATCGGCGATCGGCAGCGAGCCGGAGAGCAGCATTGCCTGCTTGATCGCGTACATGCAGCACACGCGGGAGCAGTATGGAACACCGAGGCTCTTATCTCTAGAGCCGGCGCACTGCACGAACGCGATGGAGGAGGGGATCTTCCCGTCGGAGGGGCGCATCACTCCACCGTACGGACCGTGCGGTGCCAGCAGCCTCTCCATCTGGAGCGGGGAGATCACATTGGGATATTTGGTTCCGCCATATTGCTTTTTCGCGCTCAATTCGGTGAGGTTATAGCCGGTCGTCATGATTACGGCTCCGGCCTCAACCTCGAATGTCTTGGGCTCCTGCAGGAAATTGATGCACTGAGTAGGGCATGCCTTCGCGCATGAGCCACAAAGCAGGCAGTTGTCCATATCCATCACGGGGTACTGAGGAATCGCGTTGGTGAAAGGAATGGAAATCGCCTTCTTACCGCCCAGACCGTGGTCGTACTCATCAGGCAGGTAGGTGGTGCAGGCCTCTTCGCAGCGCTTGCAGCCGATGCAAAGTTCTTCCTCGATATAGCGCGGTTTCTTGGTCAAATAGGCTCGAAATTTCCCTTTTTCCCTTTCGATGCGATCCACCTCCGTGTAGGTGTAAAGGTCTATACTGGAATGGTGTGCTACCGAGGCCATCCTGGGTGTGGTGATACAACTTGCACAGTCCAGCGTCGGAAAGACCTTGCTCAGGTTGATCATGCGGCCGCCGATGCTCGGTTGGCGCTCAACCAGCAGGACGCGATTGCCTTGGTCGGCTAAGTCGAGCGAGGTTTGCAGGCCGGCAATGCCGGCGCCGACCACAAGCACATCCGCCTTTAATTGCTCGATGGTTCCGTTCATGCCGCACTCTCTTTCTGGGTGCTCCGTGCTTTGATGACGTTGGCCTGCATTTCGTTGATCTCTTTCAGAAATGCCGCCTTGCACACGGTGCAGATAGTGGTCAGCTTCAGGCAGGATGGGTCTATTCCCGACTCTTTCATTCGATTATAAACCCGCCCCACCCTTTCCGAAAGCCGGCGGTAAGCGCCTTCATACGGGCAGTCGGAGCCGCTGCTCATAATGATGATCCCGTCTATCCCTTTCTCAAAGCAACGCATATAAAAGGATTCGGGGAATACAACCGGGTCGGGAACACGGATGATGTAGGTGCCAGGTGAGTACTGCAGGCGGGCCTGCCCAACCGTGTTCGCGCCCGGATAGGAGCTGATCATCGTGGTGATCAGCAGAATCTTCGTGTTGTTGTTCTGGCCGCTCATTCCGACCCCTTCATTTCTTCAAAGTTACTTGCGGCGAATGACATAGAGGCTGTCATAGCCGTCTTTTTCAAGGAAGCCGAGGTACTCATGCCCGGTCTTTTTGCACCAGGCGGGGATGTCCTCCCGGCTGCCTTTATCGCCGGACATAATCTCCAGGGTCTGGCCCACGGTGACGCTTCCGATGGCCTTCTTGGCCTCCAGCAAGGGGCCGGGACAGGCCATCGAACGGGCATCCACCGTCTTGTCGGGAGTTGCGTTCTCAAGATTGACTGACATTTTCGATACCTTTCTGATTTGGAATTAGCTTGATTTTCGTACCAAGCTGTCTGCCTTATTTGAATTCGGTGATATAAGCTTGAGCATTTAATGAACCGTCCACCCGCTGATTTGGCCGCCGAAAACGATCACCGCACGGAGCACGAAACCGTCAAACAAAAGCATGATGGTGGGGACGATATGGATCAACACCGCTAACTGTTCTGCAAAACCGAACGGTATCACGGTAACCCCGTAACCGGTAATGGCAACCAGCACGATAATCGTGAATACTTTCACAATCTGTCCGCTATTTATAACCGCACCCAATTCAATGCGTTCATTGGCTGCGTTCAACGTCACCATTTGGCACAACCTCATAAGAAGCGATCAAGTGTGTATCAACACTGGATGACCACTTCTATATACATTACCTAGTACGGTATTATTATAACCTCCTGTTAGCAAAAAACGATTAGTACATTTGGGCCAAATTAATGGTACTTGAGGATTATTTCTGGGGATTGCGTAATAATGAGCGTATCGCTGGTGGCTTTGGGATGTGAAAATTACCCGAGAATCGTAATCCGGACCGGCTAATTCAAGCGACTCTCTCTCGTGAAACGCTATTGTGTTCCAGATAGTCCCCCAGTGCCTTCTCGAACTCCGCCTCTTCCTGATCATTAGAAGCAACCAGCCAAATTTTGCGCAGACCGCTCGAACCATTTTTTAGATATTCGGTCACCGCGCCCACCGTCAGCGGAGCCAGCGAATCGATGGGGTAGTTGCTTTCGCCGGTTCCCAGGTGCGGAATGGCCAGTGTTTGGATGCTCTCCTTATCCGCCAGCTTCAACCCGTTTTGGATGGCTTTCCAAAATGTGTCGGCGCGCGTTGGAAACTGTTCGGAACGGACCGCGATATGGATCACTTTTTTCGCTTTCATCTTGCCGGCAGCCGTGATACACGCCTCACCGAGACCGATCGGGTCGGTCGCTTTTACTGCGCTTTCAAATTCGGGTCCGCCCGCTTCGACCAGATGGCTTGAAAGCGGGAGCGATGGAGGAGGGCTGGAAGTTAATGGTGATGAAGCGGCTCCGCCGTATGGCTTGAAGAGCGGAGCCGGCGATTCAATTAAGTTCAAGTTGACATCGGTGGCAAAAAGTATCGCATCAGCGGCAATTTGGGTGACATCGGTTTTAAGCGCAGTGACGGTTGCATTGCGGATAGTGGCCGACTGTTCCCGCTTCGACCACTCTCCTCCCTCCAATAATTTCATCGTCTCTAAAAATAACTCGGCATTGCGTTGATCCCAGACCCAAACCTTGACGATCCGCATCGAGCCTCGCGTTGCCATAATCGCTTCAAAAATGGCTCTTGCCGCAATCATTGCAGTTTGTCGGCGCTTCTCACTGCTGATATCCCGCGGCTGGCGCAAAAGATTCTCCGTGATATCGGGGATTATGCAAGTGGTTGCGCCGCGGCTTCGAACGAGCTGAATGGCACGCACATAAGCACTCGTTATTAAAGCGGGGGTGGTTCGCTTGTAACTGTCGAAGATAACGGCCAGCGCGGTCCAGCGAAAACGATACTTACCGCCGGTTCCAACGAAGGCATCGCCCGGCTCGAGCGGGGCGGCTTGCTCCGCCTCTCGCTGAACCGCGTCGGCGGTGTAATCGCGGATCACCTTGGATATCCCGAATACCATTTTCAAGTCCGGACTTACCGGTGCGATTATGGCCTGCGCCCGACTAGGAAAGCTCCTCTCCTTTACCCAGAGCTCAACTCGAACGTCGCGAAGATCAACTCGAAAAACAGGTTTGGGTGTCAACAGCGTGATGAGTGCGGCCATTGCGACTGGAGCCAGCAGTATTATCGCGATGACGACCCAAATCAGGGTTGAGCTGACCGTGACGGCCTTATTGATTATTGGAACCGAAAAGGATACCGGACTGGCAATGGAAGGGACAGCTAAAGCGGCGAAAAGTAGGAAAAAGATGAGAAACAACCCGATACGAACGCATTTTCGCGCCGACAAATCCACGCTTCGGACCTCCACCTGTTTTAGGGAACTCGCACTGCTGCTGGCCAGCAATTCACGGTGAAATAAGGACGAATGAGCTCAGTTTTCTGGGTAATTTAGGCAGCAGGCTTTTACCCCTATAACAATTATCAACTCCCTCCCCCTCGTGAGGGAGGGTTGAGGTGGGGGGACGACAAATGCTGCTAATCACTCCCATAAAATGGAACTCTTTCATAGGGACTCAAACGAACCCTATACGGTACATTATAGCATAGCAGCGGTCAGCAAAAATGCGGACACGCGTTATTTTTTTCTTTTTTGGCTCGGTCGCGTCGGTGAATTTCACAATGATGAAGACTTAGGTCAGCGCGGCCATTAGCGGCGTGCGGTTGGGGTGAGCTTTAAAGTTTTCGATCGGTTGTAAATTTACCGTTATGAGTTTTCCGGTCATTGACTTGGTCGAAGGAGGGAGTGCTTGAGTTGAATTCAAAAGAGCGGATGATCATCGCATTGGAGCTGGGAAAGCCGGATCGGGCGCCGGCCAGCGTCCATCAATGGCAGCCGTTTCATCTGAGCCACTATCTCGGCGGCATCAGCGATTTGGATGCTTTCCGGCGTTTTGGGCTGGATGCTTCGCTGGCTCGATTTCCACTGATACCGGAACCGCATCCGGATTGGGTTGCCGAGTACGTGGAGGTTGAGGCGCCCACCGGTGAAGAGCGTTACGGAGAAAAGCGATACCGGGTGACCGTTAAAACGCCGGGTGGTGTGCTGGAAAACATGGTGGCCCAAAACGAAATTACCCGGTGGAACGTCACCCCTCTTATGAAGCGTCATGAAGATTTAGAGCTAGTCGAGCGATATATGCCGGTGCCGAAGTTGGATAAAGCGGCGCTTCAGAAGAGCTATGACGAGCTGGGTGATGATGGGATTATGAGGGGGTTTGTCTTCGGCGAGCAGGGCGGGTGCTGGCAGGATGCGACCTGTTTGTACGGCACCGAAGAGCTGATACTCGAAGCGGCCGATAATCCCGAATGGGTGAAGGAATTCATGACAGTTCTTTGGAGCAAGAAGGAGCGGTTCATTGAAGAAAGCCTGGTGGGGGCCGCTTACGACTTAATTGAAACCGGTGGGGGCGCCGCCTCGTCCACCGTCATCTCGCCCGATTACTTTCGAGAGTTTTGCTTGCCATACGACCAGAAGATGCACGATAAGTTGCATCAAATCGGGCATCGAGTTGTCTATCATACATGCGGCGGAATGATGCCGATCTTGGAGTTGATCGCCGAGAATCGGTGCGATGCTTGCGAGACCTTAACCCCGCCAAGCATGGGCGGCGATGCCCGCCCGACTGAACTAAAAAAACGGGTTGGAAGCCGATCAGCCTTAATAGGGGGGCTTGATCAAAACACGGTGCTGGAGAAGGGCACGGAGGATGAGATTCGACAGCATGTGCGCGCAATGTTTGAGGATTACGGAGCAGGCGGTGGCTACATCATAAGCCCCAGCGATCATTTCTTCAACGTATCGGCGAGCAATCTGGAGGCGTACGCTAAAGCCGCGCGGGAGTGCGTTTATGGATGAGTTCAGTTCTCCGGGCGATTTTGGGGTGAGGAGTTGAATGTAAAAATACTCTCACTGTTTTAACACCTAACCCCCTGTCCCCCTTCCCGAGGCGGGAAGGGGGAACCGACGCGTAAATCGGTGCAGTAGGCGCTCCCCCTCTCCGTTTCGGAGAGGGGGATGGGGGGTGAGGTGGGCAACGTAAAAATTATTTATTCCCATAAAGCTGAACTCTTACGGGATTGAGACGCGCCTGCAATTAGCTGATGCGTATGCTATACTTTGATTAAAAACAACAAAGAAGCGGTGCTACCAAAATGAACCTTCCGCTAATCGCCATTCTGGGTCCGACTGCAGTTGGGAAGACGGCGGTGGGAATATCGCTGGCAGAGCGATTAGAAGGGGAGATCATTTCTTGCGATTCGGTGCAGGTCTATCGCGAGTTGAACATCGGCTCCGCGAAACCAACGCCCAATGAGCGAAATCGAGTAAAGTTTCACCTGATTGACATTGCGGCTCCTAATGAATCTTACGATGTGGCTTCCTTCAAGCACAGTGCCGAAATGACAATCGCCGAAATCCGGGGGCGGGGGCACGTCCCGATTCTGGTTGGTGGCACCGGACTTTACGCAAAGGCACTGCTGGACGACTATTCGCTGGCGGCCGCACCATCCCCTGAGATTCGTGCCCGGATTGATCGGTTAGCCGGTGTTGATTTGTCCGCGCTTTACCGCCGTTTGCAGCTCCTGGATCCGGCGGCAGGGGCGCGAATTCATCACAACGATCGGCGGCGGATAGTCCGTGCGCTTGAAGTATACGAAGCGACAGGACATCCACTCACACAATTACAGCGACAGGCCGAAGCGACAGGTAAAAGGGATAACGCCGCCCGATTCGGCTTAACGATGCCCCGCGAGCATCTTTATCGCCGCATTGAGGAACGTGTGGAGAAGATGATGGCCGCTGGATTGGTCGCCGAGGTGCGCTCACTGCTGGATCACGGCTATTCCAGTCGGTGTACTGGGTTGCAGGCGCTGGGCTATCGTCAAGTTTGCAATGCGGTTGAGGGCCGTTTGGAGTGGGCTCACTTGGTGCCTGAAATTAAAAAGGAAACACGCCGATTCGCGAAACGACAAATGACCTGGTTTCGAGCCGATCCTCGAATTATGTGGATTGAAGTGTCAGACAAGAGTGCTGATTCGATTGCCAGTGAAATTATCAACCAATTGAATTATCTACATCATCAAAGTCAAGCACTAAAAACTGAGGAGGCGAATGCGCAATGAATAAACCACAGATCAATTTGCAGGATGTTTTTCTCAATCACGTGCGAAAAGAGAACATCCCGGTTACGATTTACCTCATCGGAGGTATTCATCTACGCGGGATGGTTCGGGGATTCGACGCCTTTACCATATTGCTGGATTCGGAGGGGAAACCTACCCAGCTCGTCTATAAGCACGCGGTGGCATCCATCGTGCCCACGCGACCAGTCGCAAATTTCTACGCCGAGTCGCATCGGGAGATCGCCGAATCGCACCGGGAGATCGCTGAATCGGCCAATGCGAGGGAGACCGGGGTAAAGGGACCGGTTGAGCCGGAAGAAGCGACCGGTGAATCTTGATTCAACCTCCCGCAAATAGATAGACGATTCCAGCGGAAATTTAATGCATCAGGCAAATAAGTCTGTTAATCAAAAATAGTATTTAATTTCAGGAGTTTTAGTACGGTGAAGTTTACCAAGATGCAAGGGATCGGCAACGACTTCGTGGTGGTGAATGCCATAGAACAAGCTCTGGAAGAAGAGCAGTTGCCGATAATTAGCCGCCAAATGAACGATCGGAAATTCGGCATCGGCGGTGATGGTTTGATACTGGTGTTGCCGTCCAAAATCGCTCAATTCCGCATGCGGATGTTTAACCCCGATGGAAGCGAATCGGAGATGTGTGGAAACGGCATCCGCTGCTTTGCCAAGTATCTGTATGACCGCAAACTGACGACCGACAGCGCCTTTACGATTGAAACGCTGGCCGGCATCAAGCCGGTTTGGCTCAAGGTTAATGGTGGGAAGGTGGAATCAGTGCGGGTGGATATGGGAACTCCATTGCTGCAACGCTCCGAGATACCGATGCGGGGCGATGGCAATCAACCGGTGATTGGGGAGACGCTGAGAGCGGACGGGCGGAAATTTGAGATCACTTGCGTTTCAATGGGCAATCCCCATTGTGTCATCTACGAAGAGAAGCTCGAAACCTTTCCGGTCGGCCGTTACGGTCCTCAGATCGAGCATCATGTGGCCTTTCCAAAGCGGATCAACGTTCAGTTCGTGAAAGTTTGCAGCAACTCGGAGATCGTGTTGCGGACATGGGAGCGAGGAGCCGGCGAAACGCTGGCATGTGGAACCGGGGCATGCGCTTCGGTGGTCGCTTCGGTCTTAAATAATCGAACCGGCAAAAAGGTGCTGGTACACCTGCCGGGCGGCGACCTGCTGGTTGAATGGAGCGGTGATAATCGTGTGTTGATGACCGGTCCGGCCGAGGAAGTGTTTGAGGGAGAAATCGTCTTGTAGGGCCGGGTTAGACCGATAATAGGTTAAGAGGCTATTATGCGGTCAGCGATTAGCGATCAGCAGTCAACCTGGAATCCCGAGTTGAAAGCGGCATGAATTCAATTGGTAATTCAGCTTCAGTTGAGGAAGGAGGTCGTCAATGTCAGAAAACCAACGTCAGCAGC
This sequence comes from bacterium, assembly GCA_021842405.1. Lineage (GTDB taxonomy): Bacteria > Armatimonadota > Chthonomonadetes > Chthonomonadales > JAMCWF01 > JAMCWF01. The sequence continues at coordinate 1,156 of JAKBZR010000080.1, read as the reverse complement.
CTAAAAAAAGGGACTTGAGAGAATCCTTCACGCACACGAATCCCGATATTCCGGGCAATCCGCCAACCAGCAGGGAAACCGGTGATAAGGGAAATCGTGATCCAAGTAATAAAGGCAGAGGAGGTAAAGAGCAAAAAGATTCTGGCGTTCAATCCGGTAGCTCATCATCCAGCGGAGATTAAAAGCAGTCATGCCATCAATCAGCTTGATTCAGTTTGCTTTTTATGTCACACCGGGCTTTCTTGCAATTGCGCTGTATCGCAAGAAATATCCAGCTCAAAAGGAAAGTGATCTCTATATAGTCGCATGGAGTCTGATCTGTAGCTTTTTCATATTATCTGCAGTCACAGGAATTGACAACATACTTTTGAACGGGTACTTGAGTAACCACAAAAGTACTAGCTTTACAACAGTTGGTGGGAACTCAATAAACCTGTTGTTTATCGGAGCGTTATTTCTGGGTGGAACATTCCTCAGTCTTTTTTTAATTGCCTAGCGGAAACTAATTATTTAGTTATCAGTCAAGAATCCTGTTTTTGCGATGCTCACGCCAGATGAAGGGACAATTTGGGCCAAGATCAACGATAGTCCGAATCCAGAGTGGGCAGTTGTATTTTTAAACGATGATGCAATTTATATTGGGCAAATCAAAGAGTGGACTTTCATACCGGATAACCAGGATCAAGATTTTCTATTAGGAAAAGCTCGACGAGCTGATGAAGACTTGAGCGTGAAATATGAAGTGTCAGGCAGGGGTGTGTATTTAAATACGCGGGATGTTCGTAGGATCGAATTTCTCAAGCCGGAGGAGACGGACGATTAATACACGGTTGAAAAAATCAAATAAATCGAAAATGTCACATGAAATGTCAGGGGCGATAAGCTGTGGAGACATCCACGAGATAAGATCGTTGCTTCGTAAAGGAGAAAACCCGAACGCGCGGGATCATCAAGGGTGTACGGTTTTGCATTATATGGCTTCAAGGAGTGATTCCTATCTGGTTGGATGGTTGTTGGAGGCAGGGGCAGATCCTAATGCGAGAGATAATGATACCGAAACGGTTCTTATGTGGGCTGCAGCGGAAGGTCGTGCAAATATTGTCCGGATGCTGATTAAAGCGGGAGCGGACGTCAATGCCATCACCAAAGATCGGAA
>JAKBZR010000006.1 GCA_021842405.1 bacterium | reverse complement strand
TATTACGGCTTCACGCCGCGGGCGTGCCAGCCTTACCGGGCGCAGACCAAGGGCAAGGTTGAAGCGGGCGTGCATTACGTACGCATCAACTTCTGGCCCGGCCTCAGCTACACGGGTTTGGCCGACCTGAACCAGCAAGCGCTGAGCTGGCTGGACGGAGGGATCAAAAGCTGGAGATTGGGGTTCAGGAATTCCGAGAGCGCCATCTCGGCGGCATTCTTCATCGATTGCGCCGCGACGCCCGCATTGCCCGACGCCGACAGCGGCAGAACCAGACCGACCTTGACCTGCCCGTTACCGACCGTAACCGGCTGCTGCGGCGTTCCCGCGGGACCGGCCGCCGCCGCTAAAGCGCTTGCGGTATTTAAAATTGATTGACCGGTTGCGCGCTGCTTTGGAGTGGTGCAGTCGTTGACAAACGCAAAGGGAACCACCGCCATAATGCTGAAGGTGAGGCCGTGTGTCAACTGCAGACCAAGTACCCAGAATGGATTTCGGATTAAGCTGTAAAGAAGGAGGCGCACCGGCAACACCAGGAAGGCGACCAGCAGCGGCAAGCGCCGGCCCACCCGATCGCTGAAGCCGCCGACCGCCAGCATAAAAGGAATCTCGATGATCGCGCTGGTGGCATAGCACATCGGCACCAATCGAGCCGGCGCCTTAAGGTGATGCAGCAGTAAGCTCAGGTTGTGGGTAGCGGTGGTTAAGGCGGCTGAGAAGAGAAAGGTTGCGCCGATCATCGCGACCAGATTTAAATTGGATAACAGTGATGTTGCTTCCCGCAGTGAAAAGCCGTTCGCGGTCGATTCCCATCGGGGTGGCTTGACCATCAAAACCGAAATCACGGCCAGTATATGCAGCAACGAGATGAGCGGGAAGAAGTGGCCCCCGGCGGTCAGCTTGGGTGTGATGAAGGTGATGACCATAGTGGAGATGAAGCCAACGGTGCCGAAGCTGCGAACCTGAGCGAAGGAGCGGCCAGCCGCCCTGCGCCGGAATACATCGGCGCCCAACGCGCTGGTAATGGCGACGCTGGATGTAAAACCGATCCCCATCAAGGTCTGCAAGGCGGCGAAAATGCGGGGGTCCCGCACGGAAGGATAGAAGAGAAAGCAGGCGGCGACCGTTAGTGAGCCGGCCGCGATCAGCGGTTTTCGGGTTCTAAAGCGATCGGACAGGATGCCGACCGGAATTAATATAGCCACACCGCCCACCGAGGCCAGCGCGATCAGCTCGCCGATCGTCTGGTAATCGTAACCGGTGGCACGCCAGTACAGGGGTAAAAATGGCGTTACAAATCCCACCGCCGCCCAGGTGAAAAAGTAGTAGCCGGAGAGACCTATTCGATTGCGGGGAGAAAAAGCACCCTGATCCTCGTAACCATCCACGCTAAATTATAGCACAGGCAAAACTCACAGGCTTTCCGCTTCGTATAGTAATTGAGCAAAACGATCTTCCTGTTTGAGAATGAGTTCAGTTCTGTGGGAATCATTTACGACCATATTGGATGCACCCCCACCCTAACCCTCCCCCGTAAACGGGGGAGGGGATTAAGAGGGACTGGGGGGGCAAGATAAAAGCACCGCCGCTAAACTCCCTCTCCGCTTGCGGGGAGGGCTGGGGTGGGGGCGAACGAAAATTTCTCCCACAAAACTGAACTATTACCTGTTTGAGTAGGTGCTGCGAATCGGAGACGTTGACCGGTATAATATTAGCTTGCAGGAGGGTTAGACCATGAATTTTGGAAATCCAAATTTTGGCTTCGGCTCGATGGGCTATGGGCCGGTGGGCGCGTACTCGGTGGCAAATGCCGGCCCGGACGTTCGAGCCAACTTTATCCGCAAAGTTTATAGCCTGTTTTTCGCATCGTTGCTGCTCACCATTGTGGTGGGCTGGCTGTGCACGACACCCGCGCTGCTGCCGGTCGCCATGCCGTTGATCATACCGTTGGGAATTGCCGATTTCGTGCTGGTACTCGTATTGTCGTTCTGGCGCGGCGTGAGCCCCATCCACTTCGCTTTGTATTACCTTTTCGCGGCGATAAACGGCGCGATTATCGGGCCGGTCTTGATGATGATCAATCAGTATGCGCCCGGCGTTCCGGCGCAGGCTGCAATCATCACCGCCGCTGTATTTGGCGGCCTTACCTTCTATGCCTTCGTTTCGGGCAAAGATTTCAGCTATATGGGCGGCATTCTCTTCGCCGGCCTGATTGGATTGGTCGTCGCGGGCTTCGCGATGTTCTTTATCCACTCCACGATGTTGGCCACCGCCTATGCCATGTTGGGCGTGTTGATCTTCAGCGGGTTTATCCTTTACGACACCTCTATGATCATCCGGCGGCTAACCCCAAACGACACCATCGTCGGAGCTATCAGCCTCTACCTCGATTTGCTGAACCTATTTTGGATGATCCTCCAACTGCTGATGGAGTTTCAGCGAAGAGATTAGGTAATTGATGGGTAAATCAATTGGATTCCCGATTTTTTTAAGTTACTTGAGCAAAATAGCCTCCGATGCGTTAGTTTTCGGTGCCGGTTTTTGGGTATAATTCCCACATAAATTTTGAATAGAGGCGCCGAGAGGGAGGAGTAGGGGTTCGGTCGTCCCAGAGAGGGCAAAATGGGTGAAATTGCCTGATGAGCCGACTCACGAACGTCGCCCTGGAGCCGCCGCGCCGATCCGAAATGACTGATCTAAGCGCTGCCGGGTAAGCCCGTTATAGCATGAGAGTGCCCAATTTGGGAATAAAGGTGGTACCGCGCAGCCGACGGCCTGCGTCCTTTAAGGGGACGCGGGCTTTTTTGTTTTTATCACTAATGAATATGGCAAATAGGACATATAGGACCGATAGCTGATCTATGAGCTTAGGAGATTGATGATATGGTGAAAGATAGGTCGCCAAAATCGCGCAGCAACGGATACAACCCCTCCCTTGTGGAGGATAAGTGGTACTCGTTTTGGTTGGATCGCGGCTATTTTGAGACAAAGGCGGATCATTCCGGCAAGCCCTACTGCATCACCATTCCGCCGCCCAATATCACCGGCAGCCTCCACATCGGTCACGCACTGAACAATACCATCCTCGATGCGATGACCCGCTGGCACCGGATGATGGGGGGAAATGCGGTTTGCATTCCCGGCACCGATCACGCCAGCATCGCCACCCAAAATGTGGTGGAGCGAGAGATCGCGAAAAATATGAAACTGAGCCGCCATGTTCTGGGACGTGAAAAGTTTTTGGAGCTTTGTTGGCAGTGGCGGGAGGAGTACGGAAACCGCATCCTGGAGCAGTTTCGCAAGCTGGGCTGCTCCTATGCCTGGTCACGCACCCGCTTTACGATGGATGAACCGTACCTGCGGGCGATCGGGGAGGAGTTTAAGAGGTGGTGGGACGGCGGACTCATCTACCGCGGCGCCCGCGTCATCAACTGGTGCCCGCGCTGCTCGACCGGCATCTCCGATATCGAGGTGGAGCACGAAACCCGCCCGGGCAAACTCTATACGATCCGATATGATCTTGAAGATGGAAGCGGCTCAATCACGGTGGCGACGACCCGCCCTGAAACGATGTTGGGTGATACCGCCATTGCGGTGCATCCGCAGGATGAGCGGTACCGCGCACTGATTGGCCGCAACGCCGTCTTGCCGCTGGTTGGTCGCATTATTCCCATCGTAGCGGATGAGTTCGTGGATCCCGAATTCGGCACCGGCGCGGTAAAGGTAACCCCTGCCCACGACCTCAACGATTTCGAATGCGGATTAAGGCACCACTTGCCGCAGGTGGTGGTGATCGGTGAGGACGGTCGCATGGCGGAAAATGCGGGCAAGCGGTACGAGGGATTGGACCGGTTTGTAGCACGCAAAGAAGTGGTTAAGGATTTGGAAGCGGGCGGCAATCTGATTGCGATCGAGGATTACGATATATCCTATGCGCTTTGTGAGCGCTGCCACACCATTCTGGAGCCGCTTCTCTCCGAGCAGTGGTTTGTAAGGATGAAGGAGCTTGCCGGCCACGCCATTCAAGCGGTTCGGGAGGGGCGGATTCAGTTTTATCCGGAGCGGTACGGGCGGCTGCTGGTGGAATGGCTTGAGAACATCAAGGATTGGTGCATCAGCCGCCAGCTCTGGTGGGGGCAGCGAATTCCGATCTGGTACTCATCCGATGGCAGGCCGACGGTTGCCTTCAGCGAGGAGGAAGCAAAGCGACTATTGGGCGATACCGATGTTCATCAGGATCAGGACGTGCTGGACACCTGGTTCTCGTCCGCCATCTGGCCGCAAGCCGTGCTGGGCTGGCCCGAAGAAACCTTGGATATGAAAACCTGGTACCCCACCGATCTGCTCTCGACCGCCCAGGAGATCCTTTACCTCTGGGTGGCCCGGATGATTATGACCGGCCTCTATTTCTGCAATGAAATACCGTTCCACGATGTCTACATCCATGCCACCGTGCTGGACGAGCAGGGCAGGCGGATGAGCAAATCGCTGGGCAACGGGGTGGACCCGCTGGAGATGGTGGAAAAGCATGGCGCTGATGCGCTGCGATTCTCGCTGATGCTGCAATCCGGTAAAAACCAGGATATCCGCTTCAGTGAGGAGCGGGTCAAGCTGGCGGCGGGATTCTGCAACAAAATCTGGAACGCGAGCCGCTTTGTGATCTCACATCTCAGTGAAGAACCGCCCCAAAAACCGGCAAAATCGGATCTGGCCGTGCCGGACCGCTGGATTCTCTCCCGCTTGAACCGGATGTTGGGGGAGGTGAACGCCAATCTGACCGCCTACGATATGGACGATGCCGCCCGCGCGATCTATCAGTTTATCTGGAATGAGTATTGCGACTGGTACGTGGAGATGGCAAAGCCTCGGCTCTCCAAAGACGGCGCCGATGCCGATGCGGCACGCTCGACACTATATGAAGTATTGGAAACCGTACTGCGTGCGCTGCACCCGATGATGCCGTTTCTCACCGAAGAGATCTGGCAGTCGTTGCCCGGTCACGGGGAGACGATCATGCTGGCTGACTATCCAAAGCCGAATCCGGAGCGGTTTGACGCTGAGGCTGAATCTGCGATGGACTATTTGATAAAGGTAACGCAAGCGGTGCGGAACCTTCGCGCCGAGCACCGAATCCCGGCGTCTGCTCGGCCGAAAGCCGTTATATCGTTCACTACATCTGCTGCGCGGGATCGCCTGCTGCTGATACTGGGGTGGGTGCAGTATCTGGCGAGGCTAAGCGAGTTGTCGGAGGGGGCGACATCGGAGGCAGGGCGTTATATTACTTCTCCGATCACCGGCTGTGAAATCGCCTTGATTATCAGCGATGGAAGTGACGACAAGGTTACGACTGCTACTCAGTTGATGGAAGAAGCTCTTGTTCTTGTTGATGAGGTGGAGCGGAAGCGGCTGCAGGCCGCACTGGCTAAAGTGGAGGGCGACCTTGAGCGATCCTCAAATAAGTTGAAAAACGAGAAGTTTTTGGAAAAGGCGCCGGCTGAGGTAGTGGAGAAAGAGCGCCGCATTGTGGGGGAGCTGACCGAAAAGCGCGATAGCCTGGTTCTCCGATTAAATAGTATAGCCGGTTCAACATCCCCTGATAAACGTACGGGGAACCTTTAAAGCGTAAACATCGTCACAATTGACAAAACCATGCGTTCTTAAATTGTGGAGCTCGAAAGCGGTTTCTAAGTTGAAGGATCCACCAAAATACGGTAAGGATGGATATAACGATGAAACTTGAACATAGACGATTGAGCGGGATTATGGCGATGCTGTTTTTAAGCAGCATCATGTTGTTTCCCATGAAGAGCATCGCCAGCGAAGCGGGACGTAGAAACACCGCGATCGGTTTAGGTGCGTTGACCGGTTATCTGTTCACGCAGCGCGGCAGCAAGGTCCCGGCCTTTATGGGTGCGGCCGCCACCCTATACGCTTACAAGCGTTATCAGGACGCGATCAATGCGCGTCATCGGCGCGAGCGGTACTATGCCGAAGAGAATGCGTACCAAGCCGGCTACACTGACGGGAAGCAGCGCGCCACGTATGTTGCGCAGCGCTCCGCGTCTGCCCACCAAGAGGCTTTAAAAAAGCATGCTATGGCCATTGCGGCCCAGCAAAGGGCGCAGCAGCTTCGTGCGGCCAGCCATCCGGTTGGCGCCTCGCTCCAACAGGCGCAGATGGAGATGGAAACGCCGGTAGCGGCGGCTGCAACCCCTCAGCTCGACCCCAAAACGTCAGCTTCCAAATCCTCCGACAGTGGGAACGGTATCGTTGGTGGAGTGGTGGCCTTCATATTGGGCATCGGTGCGGCGCTCGGTACCCCTAAGCTTTGGCGAGTCGCCCGCTCACGCTGGCAACAGCGGATCAGCAAATTAACGCCGGAGCCGGAGAATGAGAATCCCTTCATACGCAGGTTTGCTTGAAGGATAAGTAAGAGGTAAATGTGAGACCCCCTGTCGCTTCCTGAAATTTAAGAAGGGACAGGGGGTCTTTTTTGCGATTATTTCTAGGGGAGGCTATTTCTTTTTCTTATCGGCGCCGGACAGCTTGCGGATGAGATGCTGAATTGGATCGAAATACTCGTCCGCAACCCGCTCTTTCAGCGGAATTATCCCGTTGTCGGTGATATGGATATGTTCGGGACAGACTTCGGTGCAGCATTTGGTGATATTACAGAACCCCACGCCCGCCTCTTTACGAATCATTTCTCGGCGGTCGAGCGCATCGTAAGGGTGCATATCGAGGTTCGCCAGCTTGATCAATTGCCGCGGACCGTAGAACTGCTCCTTGACGTTATGGTTCCTTAAAATATGGCAGACGGTCTGGCAGAGAAAGCACTCAATGCACTTTCTAAACTCTTGAATTCGATCCACGTCCATCTGTTGCATAACCAGCGGCTTCGGAGCATCGGGGGCGAGTTGGAGGGGCTTGATTTTTTCGGAGTTGCGGTAATTCCAGCTTACATCGGTGACCAGGTCACGAATGACGGGAAACGTCTTCAGCGGGTGCACCACGATGGGCCGGCCGTTCGCGGCCATATCGGAGACATGGGTTTTGCACATCAATCGGGGTACGCCGTTGATCTCGGCGCTGCAGGAGCCGCATTTCGCTGCCTTGCAGTTCCAGCGGCAGGCGAGGGTGCTGTCCAGGTTGATCTGGATATAATGGATGGCATCCAAGACCACCATTCCTTCAAAGGTCGGGACCTCGTAATCCTGCTCGGTACCGCCATTACTATCCCCTCGGAATACTTTCAGGATAACCTTATCCATCTATTTGCCCTCCTCAAATAGCTTTGCCAGCTCCGGCGGCATCTCCGACATCGGCCGCGTTGAAACTTTAACCTGATCACCCTCTTTACCGGCAATCAAGTTTTTTTTGCCCCATTCGGGATCTCGATCCGGATAATCGGTTCTCCATTGGGCACCGCGGCTCTCCTTACGCTCCAGTGCGCAGCGGACGATGACCTCCGAAGTCTTCAACATATATCGTATGTCACGGGCGGTGTGCCAGCCCGGATTGTACTCCCGCGCTCCATCCACGTGCAGGTTTTTGGCGCGCTCTTGTAAGGAGAGGATTGTCTGCAAGCACTTGGACAGCCCCTCTTCATTTCGGGCGATCATTGCTCCCTCTTGCATCGCTTCCTGGAGCTCCTGGGTCAAACGGTAAGGATTTTCCTTCCCCTCGCACGTGAACGGCGCCAGCATTAAGCTCATCTCCTCTTCGATCTGCCGCTCATCCAGGCTGCCGTGGCTTGCCGCCTTCGCGAATTCGGCCGCGCCGTCTCCGGCTCGGCGGCCGAACACCAGTATATCGCTCAGCGAGTTGCCGCCCAATCGGTTGGCGCCATGTAGTCCGGCCGCCACTTCGCCGGCTGCGTAGAGTCCTGGCACGGTCGTCGCACAAGATTCCGGCTCCGTGCGAATCCCGCCCATTGTGTAGTGAATGGTGGGGTAGACCTCCATCGGCTGCTTGGTGATATCCACTCCTCCAAGCGCATAAAATTGATCGTACATACTGGGAAGCTTGCGCCTGATGAAGTCGGCGCCGCGATGGGTGATATCCAGGTAGACCCCTCCGTGTTCCGAGCCTCGGCCGGCCAGCACCTCTTTGTAAATGGAGCGGGCCACCACATCTCGCGGGAGCAGTTCCGGTGGCCGACGGTTATTGTCTTTATCTTCCAGCCAGCGGTGCGCCTCCTCCTCCGTCTCCGCGTACTGACCCCTGTACATTTCGGGCATGTACTCCGGTTTGAACATAAACCGTTCGCCCTTGCTGTTCCTCAGGATACCGCCGTCACCCCGTACCCCCTCCGTTACCAGCAGCCCTCGCACGCCGGGTGGCCAAACCATGCCGGTCGGGTGAAACTGAACCATCTCCATGTCGAGAAGCTCAGCCCCCGCTTCGTAGGCCATCATCACTCCATCACCGGTCGATTCCCACGAGTTGGAGGTGACCTTAAACATTCGGCCCCAGCCGCCGGTTGCCAGCACCACCGCCTTTGCCTTGATCGCAATAAATTTCCCGCTTGGCCGGTAGTAACCGATAGCGCCCACCACCCGATCGCCGTCCTTGAGCAGCCGGGTAAAGGTTACCTCCATGTAGGTTTTTATGCCGCATGAAACCGCCTTATCCTGCAGGGTGCGGATGATCTCCAACCCGGTGCGGTCGCCGACGTGGCTGAGTCGCCGATAGGTATGACCGCCGAACGGGCGCTGCAAGATCAATCCATCCGGCGTCCGATCGAAGACGGCGCCCCACTGTTCCAGCTCCAAGACCCGCTCGGGCGCCTCCTTGGCAAATATCTCAACGATGCGCCAGTTGTTGATGAATTGGCCGCCCTTCATCGTATCTTTAAAGTGGACTTCCCAACAGTCCTTTTTATCCAGGTTTCCCAATGCGCCCGCCACGCCGCCTTCGGCCATAACGGTGTGGGCCTTTCCCAATAACGATTTACACACCAAGCCAACGTTCAGCCCGGCCTGCGATGCTGAGATAACCGCTCGTAGGCCAGCGCCGCCCGCTCCGATAACCAACACATCGTGTTCGAAAAGATCGTAGTTTTCGGTCATTAGAAGAACCTCACATCGTGGATTATGCCGGCGGATACGAGCCGAATGTAGAGATCGGTGAACCCAACTGTAAATAGGCTGAGCCAGGCGAATAGCATGTGCCGCTCATTGGCAAGGCTTATCCGCTGCCATATCCGAAACCGGGTCTTTCCGCTCCGACTGCAAGAGTAACAGTTTAGCGCGCCTCCGATGAGATGCCGGAATGAGTGGCATGAAAAGGTGTAAAAGCTTAACAGCAAAACATTAACCACCATAATTAAGGTGCCCAAGCCCATACCGAAGTGGCCGTTGAAATCGAAGGCGATGATGGCGTCGGCGGCTAGGATCGCGATGAAGATGACCGCAATGTAAAAAGCGAAGCGATGCAGGTTTTGGATGGTGAATGGGAAGCGGCTCTCGCCGGTGTATTGTTTGCGAGCGGCCGGCTCCTCAACCGCGCATGCCGGCGGATCCCAGAAAAAAGCCCGATAATAGGCTCCCCGGTAGTAGTAGCAAGTCATCCGGAAAATCAACGGGAAAGGCAGGATGAGGAGCGCCGGCGAGATGGCAAAATGACCGATGTGGATCACTAGAAACGGCGAGTAGAAGGGCGAGAGGTAAGGCCCCCATGAATAGTACCGATTCTCGAAGGCTCGCCAGGTGGCGTAAATTCCGAAAGTGCTTAATCCTAAAAATACGAGCAGGGGCTTGATCCACCAGGTGTCTTTGCGGCTGTTGATCGGCAAAGGGACGCGCCCGGCTTCCTTTGATTGGGCGGTGTTTAAGGCCATACGGTCATCCTCCATTTTACAGGTGCGGTCTTAGGTAATGCAATTGATCGGCTTGTTTGCCCGGCGGTCAGCCCAATCGGCGCCAAAGTATCCACCTGAATCATACTATGAGCGCGGTGCCCTCAATGGCGTAACGTTTCGTCAGCGGTGATAGGGTGAGGAGGGATTTTGGGTAGTTCGAATACTGAGGTAAAACGGGTTACTGAATTGGTCCAATTGAACACAACGAGAGGAGAATGCTCCCTCCGGCCATTGCGGTTAAGCTCAACCGTAAGGCTGTACCTGAAATTAAAACCTACATGGTTACTCCGGACCCGCAATGGTGTCACCGCCGAGGGCTTTACTAACAAATCTTTCTAAGCTGACTGCCATTTCGACCTAATCTGATTAAAGAATACCTCAAAATGCGGCCTAAAAAGATACGAGTGATGGGTATAAGGCTGAAATCTCCTTCAAGCGGGTGATGGAGCCACCCTCGATTTATGGCTCAGATAGGTGCGCAGTCCCTCTTCCAGCGTCGTGAGCTGCAGGTTGGGAAAGGTTTTCAAGAGTAGCGCGTTGTCGCCAACGTTGTCTTCTTGCATCATAAGGTACTGCTCGTGGGTGAAGAGGGCGAGCGGAAGATAAATTCGTTGAAATGGGTCGTGCAGGATCGCCAAAAGTTTCATAAAGGCCATGGGCGCCGGCGCCATCGGCTTTCGCTGATTGGAAACTTTCAATGCGATCGTCATCATCTCACGGTAGGTCAGTTGCTGCGGGCCGCCCGCGTCAAGGGTTGCATTACGCGATTCCGGCGTGGTGAGTGAAAGGAGCACGATCCGGGCCAGATCATCCACGAAAATGGGTTGAAATCGCCCTCGACCGCCGCCCGGCAGCACGATGACCGGGAACTTGAGGAAAAAGTTGATGAACCTATCCTCTGGGCCAAAGATGATGGAGGGGCGTAATATGGTGTAGGCGAGTCCCGATTTTCGGATCGTCTCTTCGGCCTCCCATTTCGTTTGATGGTAGCGGGCCGCCGCGCCGGGTCGGGTTCCCAGCGCGCTGATGTAGATGAAGTGCGAAACATGGGCCTCCACCGCCGCATTTACCAGTGATAGGGTGCCCTCCGCCACCACTTTCTCAAAGGTGACGCCGCGCGGCTCCACGATGATCCCAACGCAATGGATCACCGCTTCAATCCCATTGAGTGCGGGCGGCAGCGAATCGGAGGTCGTCACGTCGCCGGAAGCGAGCTCAACTCCGTTGAGGTTGAGCTTGGAAACAGAGCGCTCCGATCGAGCCAAAACTCGAACGGAGTGCCCGGCCTCAACCAGCTTCTTTACCGTATGAGAACCGACGAATCCGGTTCCACCGGTCACCAATATCTTCATCGTAAGCCTCCTCCCGGTAATGCGAGGCCACCTGGCTATTTCGTTGTCTGGGCTTTTAATTCACGGTCGGTCGGCTGGAAAGAGGATCCGCAGCCGCAGGTCTTGGCCGCATTAGGATTTTGAAATGCAAAGCCCCCGCTTAGCAGCGAATTCAGACGATAATCAATGGTGGTTCCCTCAATAAACGACAGGCTTTTCGGATCCACAATGATATTTATACCATCTATTTCAAAGTATATGTCGTTTTCACGAGGAGTTGGCTCCAGATTGAGGGTATAGGTGAATCCGGAACAGCCGCCGCCTCGAACGCCCACTCTGAGATAGAGGCCGGGATTCCCCTGCTTCTCCATTAGGTATTTGACCCGTTCCGATGCGGAGGGGGTCAGTGCAATACCAGAAACGTTTGACATTTGAATCTCTCCCGAAAAGCATCTCCAATAATATGTTTAGTATAGCTTAATTTCAAGCAAATGGGAAGGGCTGTCCGAGTAGTGGGTATGTGATTATTATCACAATCGGTGCCGGTTTCAAAGTGTGCTAAACTTTAATCCAGATGAAGGGGGAGGTTGTTTTGCGGTTAAGGTGAAGATTTTGGGAATGTCGAAATGTTGATTATCGCGGGTCTCACGATTCGAGAAGCGCTACGCCGCCGCATCTATTTGATGGCGATCGTGATCGGCTTCATTTTCTGGCTCCTCTCATTGCTTCCCATCTATTTGCATGGCTCAGACTTTATGAGGTTGCACGAAAACGATAAGGTCGCCATTATGGTTCAGATGATGATTGGGATGTTGAAATTTTTTGCTTCAGTAGTCGCGATCGCGTTGACGGCCAACACGATTTCAGGCGAGATCGAACGAGGGACACTGGCCGTTATTATGCCGAAGCCGATATCCCGCCTACGAGTGCTGTTGGGCAAATGGGTGGGTCTCAATTTTTTACTGCTCCTCAGCGTTATGTTCTGGTGTGCTCTGATCTGGCTGAGCATCTATATTCAGACCCAGCATTCGTATCCGACCATCATTCGCGCCGGCTTGGCCATCACGTTCTATCCGGTGCTGTTTATCTCATTGACGATCTGCTTCTCGACCTTTGCGACCGGCGCGCTGGCGGCGGGGCTCTCGCTGGTGTTGGCCGGCACGGCTTGGGCCGATCCGGTGTTAAGGCAGCTTTATCTTTTCACGAAAGAACATGTCTTTATGACGGTCAGTCGTATCATCGGATACTTGATCCCGATGACCCAAATGTCGCTCTGGGTGGATCGAGCCATCGGGCCGGCCGTGCGGTCCCCATTTACCTCAATGCAGCAGCAGATGATGGATTATCGCTATCAACTGGCCGGTCTGAACCCTCCTGCCGCCACCCTCTCCGGTTTGGTCTATATCTTCATCTATATCGTCGGCACGATCGTTATTGCCGCCCTCCTATTTCAGAGGCGTGATGTCTAGGTGTTGAAATACGTCAGGCGTTACAGTGATTTTCTCAGCGTCTTACCAACCAGCGTGCGCAAGGCATGGTTCTGGGACGCTAGCTCCGGGATAACGGCCGGAATCTACCAGGGGCTGATCTGGACCTTCGTTATGCGGATCGCGCGGGCCAATCTGCACGTCTCAAGCTTTCAGATCGGTTTGATGACTTCGGCGGGGGCATTCGGCTATCTTTTCTCCGCCGTTTGGGCCCGAATAATGGAGGGGCGGTCTAAGCTGCCGTTCGTATACGTGACTTGGTTGGTGGCCCGTGGCATCTTCATCTTTTCGCCGCTGATCATATCCCGCAATATCTACGTTGTGTTGGCCTGCACCACGCCGATCGTCTTTTCTATTTCAGCGCCGGCCTACACCGCCGTTATTCAAGATATCTATCCGGAGCAGTGGCGCGGGCGACTGATGAGCGCGACGAGAGTGCTGGCTCAAACCGCCACTTTGATTACCGCGTTGATCGTCGGCCGATTGCTGGATCGTGGACTTAATTTTCATACCGCGTTTACGGTGGGCGGTGCTTTCGGTGCCGCCAGCGCAATCTGCTTCAGCCGCATCTCGATGGTGAAGGTTCATCGTTCCGACGAGCCGCTACCAAGCCTAAAAGCATTTCTACTGGATACCTTGAACATATTGCGGAGAAATGTAGGATTTCGCTGGTTTACCGCCTCGATTTTTATCTACGGCTTTGGAAATCTCATCGCGCAGACCCTGTACCCGATCTATCAGGTGGATCATTTCAACATCACCAATACGGTGGTGGCGAATATGCAAAACATCACCGCAATTTTAATGATTATCAGCTACATAGTATGGGGTCACTATATTGACCGCAAGGGACCGCTGGCGGCGGTTGTACTGGCGATGACACTAGTGGCGATCCAGCCGATCGTCTACATTTTAGCCGGTGATGTGCGGTGGCTTTACATCGCTTCAGCGGCCGGCGGCATCGCCTTTTCCGGAATTGATGTTGGTTATATCAACTCGATTATCTTATTTTCCGACGAGGGACGGGCATCGCAATATCAGTCGGTGCACTCTAGCGCCTTCGGCATACGAGGAACGGCTGCGCCCATGGTGGCCGTCCCGCTGATGCTGACAATCGGCTACCTTCGCACCTTTTGGGTCTGCTTTGCCATGATCCTGATCGGTGGAACGCTTCAGCTAATTTTACTCCGCGACTACCGCAAGCACCACCGACAAATGAGATCGCAGCGATATACCGACCCCGAGACCGCCGCATAGAAAGCCGATTCGTATGGAGAGACATCTACGGAGCGATCAAAAGTGAAGATACTGGTCACCAATGATGATGGAGTTGCATCACCGGGATTGGCCGCCCTCAGTGAAGCGTTGGATAAAAAAATTCAGGGTCGAGGCGATTCCACCGACGAGATTGTAATCATCGCGCCGGAGCGTCCGCGCAGCGCATCCGGCCACTCGATCACACTTCATAAGCCATTGCGTATCGAAGAGGCAAAGCTATCGAGCGGCCGGCCGGCTTACTGCTCAAACGGCACGCCATCGGATTGCGTAACGCTGGGCTTCGAGGTTTTATTGCAGGCAGAGGCCGACATCGTTATATCGGGTATCAATGCCGGTCCCAATTTGGGCTGGGATCTATCTTACAGCGGTACCGTTTCAGCCGCGATAGAAGGCGCAATTTTAGGGGCGCCCTCTTTCGCGATTTCGGTGGTTTCGCTGTCCGATTCGGCTCCGCTCGATGCGGGGAGCTTCTCATTAGCGGCCGATTTCGCAGTTCGTTTGGCCGAACAGATCGTGGAGAACCGCGTGCCACCGAAACAATTGGAACATCGCGCCGGTTTCAACGGCTTGTTGTTGAACGTGAACGTTCCGGCGCTTCCGGCTGATCAGATCAATGGGATATCGCTCACCCATCAGGGAAAGCGGCGGTACGTGGATCGGGTTGATGCAAGGGTTGATCCCTGGGGACGTCCTTACTATTGGATTTGCGGCAATATCCAGGATGACGAAAGCGATGCCGATTCCGACATCTATGCGGTTCTTCACCACTGGATTTCAATTACACCACTTCAACTGGATATGACGGCTCAACACCAGTTTTCCCTTCTCAATCAATGGGATCTGGGTTTTCCCGTTAACCACCCCAGCGAGAGATAAAGGATCAATCATCGGTTCTTTGATTTTACTTCGGATTGCGATCGGGGATCGCTATGCTGCTGATACTGCTTATCCTGATCCTGGGATTAGGAGCTGCGGTGACGATTGGGTATCGGTGCTACATCGTCGCTCAGTGGGATCGCGCGGCTCGAACTCTGGGCGCCCGACACCGCCACCTGAGATTGGGTGCCGGTGAGATCAGTGGAAAGATCGAGGGACGCCGCTTTCGGATTTCCACCGCAACGGTTTACGAAGAGGGGCCGGCTTACTTTCATACGCGGGCGGTGCTGTGGACATTGGTCGGCGGATCGCTGGGATACGGTTATCATCTGCTGGTCATTCATCTGGGCGGAACGTGAGGAATCGGTTGTAATCCGGTATTGAGCACTGGAATGGGTGCGCTCATCGCCGGGTTATGGGTTCGCGGCGCGAGCCTGAGCTGAGATTATTGGGGTTAACAGGAAGGTTGATTAATCTTGGCGGCTGAAATGGCGGTTGTTCCGGTCTGATGGACGACCGCCTTTTCCACCGCCGGGATCGGTCGCCGGGCGACACAGAAAACGGTAACCCCAAACGGTAACGTGACCCAATGGGTGGCTGCGTTTTCCACCGCCAGAAGCCCCGTCAGCAAATTGTTCAGTAATCGGGGCGCCATCACGAGTGTTGCGCGCGGCGGGCCCTTTCTACCCAATAGACGGCGGAAAAACCAGACCAGCGGAAACAAGATCGTCATCGTATAGGTCAGCTTTTCAACCGTCAAGCCGGCCTCGATCACTCTCTTTCGGACTTCTGACGCGCAATAGCGACGGTAGTGCATCAGGGCCACATCATGTCCGCTCCATAGCTTCGAATAGGCGGGGACGGTGGCCATTAAAACTCCGTTCGGCTTTAACAGGCGTGCGATTTCTTTTAAGGCAGCCGCATCATCGGGCAGGTGCTCGAGTATATCCAACGCGATAATCAGGTCGAAACGGCTGCTCTGGAAGGGAGCTCTCGCCGCATCGGCCGCACACAGGTGTAAGTTGCCACGCCGCCGGCAAAAGTTTAGCGCACAATCAGAGTAGTCGGAGGAGATGACGGTACCCCAACGGGTTAGGATTTTTGACATAGCGCCGGTGCCACAGCCCAAATCGAGGATCGTTAAGTCGGACCGGTTCCCGAATTCAGCGCGGATGTACCCTTCAACCAGGCGGTGGCGCCCGACGAACCACCAGTAGTGGTCCTCCAGATTGAACATCCGCTCGTACTCTTCAGTTTTCATGTCCGATTGAAGGGGAGACACCTAGGGTTGCGTCGGTCAGTCGGTAATCGCTGCGCCGGATGAGCAACAGGGTCATCAGCATCCGCCAGGCATCCCGGACAAATCGAACTTTAGATCCTTCCTGATGTGCCCAGCGCACCGGCGATTCCACGATGTGATAACCCAGCCTGCGGCCGATATAGAGCGCTTCCACATCGAAGGAGAAGTTGTCAACCTGGCTGCGGCTGAAGATGTTTCGTGCCGCATGGCGCCGAAACAACTTAAAGCCGCACTGGGTGTCGTGAATACCGGGCACCGCCAGGAACTGGACGAAGCGATTGAAGATTTTACCACCGGCTTCCCGCAAAAAAGATTGGCGGCGAACAAGTTGGGCGCCTGGTATGTCACGGGAACCGATCGCGATGTCGGCTCCCTCTTCCAAAGCTTGAAAAAGCTTCTCGACCTCTTCGATCGGGGTCGCCAAATCGGCATCCGAGAAGAGAATGAAATCACCGCGGGCAAGCATCATTCCATGCCGAACAGCATGACCTTTACCTCGGTTGGGCGTATACCGCTCACTTTTAATGATGGCGTTCTCTTTCGATTTATCGGTTACCACCTGGGTCGTGGAGTCACTGCTGCCATCATCCACAATTATGATCTCCACCGGATATGACTGGGAATTGAAGTATTCCAGCATCCGATCCAGCGTGCCTCCGATACGGGATTCTTCGTTGTATGCCGGAATTACAACCGAAAGCAGGCCGCGATCCGAATTTTCAACCA
The DNA here is from genome assembly GCA_021842405.1 of bacterium. Taxonomy (GTDB): domain Bacteria; phylum Armatimonadota; class Chthonomonadetes; order Chthonomonadales; family JAMCWF01; genus JAMCWF01. The sequence goes on along the minus strand of JAKBZR010000006.1, from coordinate 44,431 downwards.
TGAAATTGTCCTTGATTGCTGTTTATTGGGCCGGAGAAGGATGTTGCCCTTATTAAGCCCCAATTCTTTTAACAATTCGATGCGAATTAATCCCAACTCACTGGCCAAAAACCTCACTGATACGGCATTCAAAGCCGCTCAAAACTCTTGACTGGATGGTCTCATCACCGGAAAATCGCCCTAGTGATATAAAATGTTGATCGTGCAAGCTGTAAACTTCGGCCGTTTCAGCAGATGGATCCACGATCCAGTATTCCAGCACGCCGAACTTCTCATAGAGATGAAATTTTTCTTGCCGATCTACCGTTTCGGTATTTGGAGAGATCACCTCCACAACCAGGTCGGGCGCCCCCTGCACGTTGTTCAAAGTCAGGATACCAACTCGCTCATTCGAAATGAAAAGGATATCAGGTTCCACCACATCATAAGGAGAAAAAACCACATCAAACGGGGCTGCAAATACACGACCCAAATTACGCCTCGAAATATTTGCGTGTAACAAGGCAAAAAGATTGCCTGAAGCCCATTGGTGGGCGGTGTTAGGCGAAGGCGTCATTATATGGTCTCCATCTATCAGCTCGTGTCGCTTACCATCATCAGGAAAATGCTGGAGATCGTTGTAATCAAGCCTGATCTTCGTGACTGCGCTCATTGGCGATGCTCCTTCCCAGATTGTGCGCCGGAAGCCAATCCACCCTCTTATTCTATCTCCTGGCCAAACACCTCTTCCGCCCGACAACTAAAACCGCTCAACGCTCTTGACTGAATCATCTCCGCGCCGGCAAAACGCCCGATCGTCTCATAGCGCGAACCCGCCGCCAGCCCGTACACATCAACCACCCTCTCAGATGGATCCACGATCCAGTATTCCGAAACGCCGCATCTCTCATAGAGCTGGAACTTCGCTTGGCGGTCTATGCTCTCGGTGTTCGGCGAAATGACCTCCACAACCAGATCGGGCGCCCCCTGCACGTTGTTCAAAGTCAGGATACCAACTCGCTCATTCGAAATGAAAAGGATATCGGGTTCCACCACATCATAGGGAGAAAAAACCACATCAAGAGGCGCAATAAAGATTTCACCTAACCGATTTTCAGAAACGAAAGTATACAGGCGGATGTACAAATTACCAGTCGCTCGTTGATGAGGAATGTTCGGCGAAGGGGTCATTATATGTTCTCCATCTATCAACTCATGGCGTTTGTTGTCCTCGGGTAGATGTGTAAGATCGCTATAACTCATGCCGGTTTTCGTGGTGGTGTTCATAGATCAAATCTCCACGGATAGTAATTCTTTTACTGCTGGCTATTCCACCGGTAATTGGCTCGATTCATCGTCGGGGAAGAGGAAATGGAGCGTCTCCGGCAAAACGGTATCAATGAAAAGGATGCCGTCCAGGTGATCAATCTCATGCTGGATGACCCGCGCCTCAAAATCGGCGGCGCGGCGGCGAACGGCTCGACCGTGCTGATCCAATCCCTTCACCACAATCTCCTTCGCGCGTGGCACGTCGCCTTGCAGCGCCGGAATGGAGAGGCAACCTTCCGGCCCGATCTGCTCGCCCGATCTGGATATAATTTTGGGGTTGACGAGCGCGTGGAGAACGCTTCCTTCTTCCGGGAGTTGATACACGATCACCCGCTGCAGCACACCGATCTGCGGTGCGGCCAAACCGACGCCCGGCGCGGCCCGCATAATCCGGCCCATCCGCTCGATGAGTTGAGCGATCTCTCGGGTGAATTTAGGAACCGGCCGTGCAACTTGCCGCAGAACCGGATCCCCGTACTTGACGATTTCCGGGTTTCGTTGCCATAGGTAAGACAACTCTGGCGGAACCGGTATCGGTAACGCCTGCCCGACGCGCTCTTTCTGTTTGATTGGTGTGGTTACGACAGCCATAGCCTGATTCTTTCCTTCTTTTCGAGAACGGGTTGCAGCCCGATTCTTTCCCCCTTATATATACGCCACATCTCGATTTCTTGCAACTCAACGATTGAAGCGCTGCATCGCCGCCTCAAACCCGTTCTGGATTGCAACGACCAAAGCTTCGGACGCTCGGTCCATTGCCTCATTAACCGTTGATTCTTCCTTCGGCTCGAAGCGGCTCAACACGTAATCACGAGTCTGGCCGGGCGGCGCTTCGCCCACGCCGATTCGCAAGCGCGCGACTTCATCGGTGCCCAGCGATTCCAGCACCGATCCCAGCCCGTTATGACCGGCAGCGCTACCCTTGAATCTTAATCTTAGTTTACCTAATGGAAGGTAGATGTCGTCACAAACGACGATAAGTTGCGCGGAAGTGAGCTGATAACGGCGCAAGGCTTCCATAACGGAAATGCCGGATCGGTTCATGTAGGTCAGCGGCTTCAGCAGCACCACCATTTCACCCTTGCATGGGCCGATCCCGACTAACCCGCGGCATTCCGGGCGATTGATCGTAATTTGGAGCCGCCGCCCGAGATGTTCGATCACTCTCCAGCCGATATTGTGACGAGTGTCGGCGTATTCGGGGCCGGGATTACCCAGCCCCACGATGAGGCGCGATGGAGGAGGGCAGTTTGATGGTGGGCGGCGGCGAAAGTGAGGGAATATCCTCAAATGTAACCCTGAAACAGCACGCTGACCGAATCGTCATTATGGATGCGGCGAATGGCATCGGCAAGCAGGCCGGCGACGGACAGGACGGTTAGCTTGGGGTGCCGCTTCGAATCGGCCAGCGGGATGGTATCGGTAATGACCAGCTCCTTGATCACCGAATCGGCGACCCGCTCGATTGCGTCACTGGACAGCACACCGTGGGTGCAGCAGGCGTAGACCGCCTTCGCTCCCCGCTCGAAAAGGGCCTGGGCGCCCTGCACGATGGAGCCGCCGGTATCAATCATGTCATCAATCATAATACAGGTGTGGCCCGATACGTCGCCGATAATCTCCATTATTTCGACGTGGTTCGGCTCCGGCCGCCGTTTAGCAATAATCGCAATCGGTGTGCCAAGGTGTTCGGCCAATGCGCGGGCGCGCGGCACTCCACCCACATCGGGTGACACAACAACCGTGCTCCCGTCAGCCAGGTTTTGTTTGGCGAGGTAGTCGGCAATGAGCGGACCGGCGTAGAGATGATCCACCGGCAGGTCGAAAAAGCCCTGTATCTGACCGGCATGGAGATCCACGCAAAGCACGCGGCTGGCGCCGGCCACGCTGACCAGGTCGGCGATGAGTCGGGCGGTAACCGGTTCACGGGGCTTGATCTTCTTATCCTGGCGGGCATAACCGTAATAGGGTAAAACGACCGTGATGCGTCTTGCCGAGGCCCGCCTGAAAGCATCCAGCATGATAAGCAGCTCCATCAGGTTATCGTTGACGGGCCAGCAGGTCGGCTGGATTAAAAAGACATCTTCCCCTCTGACGCTTTCCTCAATTTTGACGCAAATTTCTCCATCCGAGAAATGGGTGACCTTAATTCGACCCAGATCCACTGAAAGTTCAGCCGCAATCTTTTCGGCCAGCTTAGGATTCGCGTTTCCGGTAAAAATGCGCATCTTACTCATTATGGTTCTCCGGTGTGATCGTTGGTATCTTCTCCCTTCTCTTTTTGTTGATCGGGTTCGATTTTTTCTCTCCGCTCCCGCACCCAGTTCCGTTTGGTTACTTGGCGGGCGCGCGCAATGCCCAACGCATCGGGCGGGACATCATCTGTTATCGTGGAGCCGGCTGCGATAAACGCTCCATCACCGATTGTAATCGGTGCGATCAGCGCGCTGTCGGTCCCGATGAACGCATGCTTGCCGATGGTTGTCCGATGTTTCTTCCGGCCGTCATAATTGCACGTGATGACGCCGGCTCCGATATTGGTATTCTGGCCGATTTCGGCATCTCCCAGATAAGCAAGATGCGATGCGGATACATTATCCTCCAACCTCGCCGCTTTGAGCTCTACGAAGTCACCGATTTTAACGTTGGCGCCCAGGCAGCTCTTCGGTCGCAAATGAGCGAATGGCCCGATTTTGCAATTGGGGCCTACCACGCTCTCGATGATTTGTGAATAGGCGACGGTAACCCCGTCTCCAATCACGCTATCAACAATGCGGGTGTTCGGACCCAACCGGCAATTTTCGCCCACTCGAGCGCCGCCCTGTAATATCGTACCTGGCTCCAGCACCGTATCACAGCCGATTTCAACCCCGGCATCCACGTAAGTTGCGGCGGGATCCACAATGGTGACCCCTTCAATCATCCATCGCTCTAGGATCCGCTGCCGCATAATACGGTTTGCAACCGCCATGTCCAACCGGTTATTAATGCTTATCACCTCATCGGAATCTGAAACTGGAACCGCTTCCACCCGCTCTCCCATCCGGCTTAAAATCTCCACAATATCGGTCAGGTAGTATTCGCCCTGTACGTTATCGCATTGTAGATGATGGATTCCTTTCCTGAGCGCGGCATCTTGGAAGCAGTAGATCGAAGGATTCCACTCCTGGATTTTACGCTCCTGCTCGGTGGCGTCCTTGTACTCAACGATTTTTAGGATACGCCCGTCTTCACCGCGTATGACACGGCCGTAGGTCTGAGCGTCGGGACTGATTGCGGAGAGCATCGCAAGGGCGGCGCCGGTGCTTGTCTGTAAGCGGCGTGCCTTCATTATCGTTTCGGCCCGCAGTAGTGGCATGTCACCAACCATTGCCATAATCTGCCCTTCGAATTCATTGAGCAGGGGCAGCGCCGATTTCACCGCATCGCCGGTTCCGCGCTGCTCAGCCTGAACCGCATATTCGATTTGATTGCCGAGGCTGTCCCGAACTAGATCACCCTGATGCCCGATCACCACGATAACCCGCTCGATGCCGGCCTGTCGGCATGCCTGAACGAGATGGTAGGTGAGCGGAACCCCACAAATTGGATGGATGGCCTTTGGCAGGCGTGACCGCATCCGGGTTGATTTTCCGGCCGCCAGAATGATGGCTGCGCACGGGATTGGTTGATCGGGCAAAGACAGTTACACCTTATAATCAGAATTCAATCCTGAGAGCAAGATATCGCTGTGTGGTTGATTGAGATGATTCATTATAGGCCGAAAACGGCTCAAAGTCAAGCTGGCGAATTGCCGCACTCGCGGGTCTGAAAGTTCCGATTTTTGGCTGGATACCCAATCCGGTATATGACCGAATTGGGGGGGCGCTGCCTAAATCCACCCTACCGTCAACTTCCCCCCTAATTTGGTACAGGCTCAAGCACCCTCTATTTGATGGCGTAAAGGTAACCGTCCTCTGACCCAAAGTAGACGGTGCCGTCGGCACCGATTGCCGGTGAGGACTTGTTTCATCCCCCGTTTGGAACTTCCACTTCAGGCTGCCGGTCTGAGAGCCGACATAAGGACTTAACCCGGTGTGGCGCGCATTGTCGTGGAACATCGGCCAGGGACTGCCAAGCGGGGTAATGTCTCAGTTTTGCGGGAATCATTTGCGACCATATTGGGTGCACCCCCACCCTAACCCTCCCCCGTAAACGGGGGAGGGGATTAAGAGGGACTGGGGGGCAAGATAAAAGCACCGCCGCTAAACTCCCTCCCCCTCCCCGCTTGCGGGGAGGGCTGGGGTGGGGTCGAACGAAAATCACTCCCGCAGAACTGAACTCTTTCGGCCGAAGGCGTGATGGTTTGAGGTATAATTCTCAGGGTAAGTGCGATGCCGCCGGCCGCTCAGAAGGCGGCTTTCATTTCCCCGATTCAGACTGCACTCCTCTCCAATTTTGTGAAAATACGATTTTGCGGGGTGTAGCTTACAATCAAATTTTTGGTGGCCATTTCATCGGATGCCAAGATGACTCTAAAACGGTGGGCAAGCAGCATCGAGATGAAAGGCTTTAAGGAGGTTTTGTATGAGCGACATTAAGCGCGTCTACCTCTTCGAAGAGGGCAACGCAGCGATGCGCGACTTACTGGGCGGTAAGGGAGCCAACCTGGCCGAGATGACGAACATCGGGCTTCCGGTACCGGCCGGCTTTACCATCACCACCGTCGCCTGCAACGAGTATAGCGCGATCGGCCGGCTACCGGATGGGTTGATGGATGAGGTAACCGAAAAGCTGCACGTTATCGAGAGCAAGATGGGAAAGCGTCTCGGCGACCCCGATAATCCCTTGCTGGTATCGGTGCGGAGCGGGGCTAAGTTCAGCATGCCCGGTATGATGGACACCGTTTTAAACCTTGGCTTGAACGAAAAATCATTGCATAGTTTGATTCGCCAGACCAACAATGAGCGATTCGCCTACGATGCAAACCGCCGCTTCATTATGATGTTTTCAAACATCGTGCTTGGTCTCGAACGAAAAATGTTCGATGAGATTTTCGATGAACACAAGGCGCAACTGAGGGTCAAGCAAGACACCGAGCTGCCGGTATCGTCCCTAAAACAGATTTGCAGTGAGTTTCTGGCGTTGGTGCTTCGTGAAACCGGCCATGGCTTTCCCGGCGATCCAATGGAGCAGCTCAAGCTCGCCATCGAGGCGGTATTCCGCTCTTGGAATAATCCGCGCGCGATCACCTACCGTGAGAAAGAAAACATCCCGCACAACTTGGGCACTGCGGTCAACGTCCAATCCATGGTGTTCGGCAATATGGGCGAGGATTCGGGTACTGGTGTGGCCTTTACCCGCAATATGGCCACCGGCGAAAAGGTGATGTACGGCGAGTACTTGATGAACGCACAGGGCGAGGATGTGGTTGCCGGTGTGAGGACGCCGGTTCCGATCGCTCGGCTCAAGGAGCAGTCTCCTCAAATTTATAAGCAGTTCGATACGATCGCCACCAGCCTGGAAAAGCATTATCGTGACGCGATGGATATCGAGTTCACCATCGAAAAGGGCCGTCTCTTTATGTTGCAGTGCCGGGTCGGCAAGCGAACGGCGGCGGCGGCGGTGAAAATTGCAGTGGATATGGTGTCTGAGGGTTTGATATCGAAGGATGAGGCAATCCACCGCGTGCGACCCAAAGATCTAGATCAACTTCTCCATCCCCAATTTGATCCGAACGCAAAGCTCGATATTTTCGCCAAGGGGTTGGCGGCATCACCGGGCGCAGCGGTCGGAAAAGCAGCGTTTGATGCCGATACCGCTAAGGTGCGGGGTGAAACCGAGCCGGTCATTTTAGTTCGTCCTGAAACCACGCCGGACGATATTCACGGGATGTTGGCCGCCAAAGGAGTTTTAACTGCGCGTGGCGGCATGACCAGCCATGCGGCGGTGGTTGCACGCGGATTTGGCATTCCGTGTGTGGCCGGTTGCGAGGTGCTGGATGTCAATCTGGAGTCTCGCACCATCACGGTTGGCGATGTTGTGATACGGGATGGGGATTGGATTTCCATTGATGGCTCAACCGGAAACGTCATCCAGGGGAAGGCTCCACTGGTCGAAGCGCTGATCACCAAAGAGTTCGAGACCTTGCTGGGGTGGGCCGATCAGTTACGGCGCATCGGCGTGCGCGCCAATGCCGATAACCCGAAGGATGCCGCCAAAGCGTTTGAATTTGGAGCGGAAGGGATCGGACTTTGCCGCACCGAGCATATGTTCTTTGAAAAGGATCGTCTGCCGATCGTGCGCGATATGATCCTGGCTGAAAATGAAGCGGAGCGCCGCAGCGCGCTGAACAAACTGCTGTCGGTTCAACAGTCCGATTTCGAAGGGATTTTTGCCGTTATGCAAGGACGCCCGGTCACGATTCGGCTCATTGATCCGCCGCTTCATGAGTTCCTGCCCCGTTTTGAAGAGCTGTTACAGGAAGTGGTGGAGCTAAGGCTGGTCTCCACGATGACGCAGGGCAACGCTTTGAAATCAATCCTCAAAGAAAAGGAGCAGCTCTTGGCAGCGGTGGAGGGTATGCGGGAGCAGAACCCGATGCTGGGGTTGCGGGGCTGCCGCCTCTCGATTGTGTTTCCGGAGATCGTTGAGATGCAGGTGAGAGCCATTTTACAGGCCGCCTGCAAACTGGCTAAAGCGGGCCAAGAGGTGCACCCCGAGATTATGATCCCGCTGGTCGGCCATGTCAACGAGCTGAAGCTGCTGCGCGATCAACTGGAGAAGGTGGCAAAGCAGGTTTTGGCCGAAAGTGACGTGAAATGCGATTACAAGTTCGGCACCATGATCGAAATCCCTCGCGCTGCACTGACAAGCGACCAGATCGCGGAGTATGCCGAGTTCTTCTCGTTTGGAACCAATGATCTCACTCAAACCACCTTCGGCTTTTCCCGCGATGACGCGGAGGGCAAATTCCTCCAAAAGTATGTGGAGATGGGGATTTTGCCGGCCAACCCGTTTGAGGTGCTGGATCAAGTGGGAGTTGGCAAGCTGATGCGAATCTGCGTGGATCAAGCTCGCAAGGTGCGTCCCAATATCAAGCTCGGGATCTGCGGTGAGCATGGCGGGGAACCCAGCTCGGTTGCTTTTTGCCACTCCATCGGGCTGGACTACGTGAGCTGTTCGCCGTTCCGAGTACCGATCGCCCGACTGGCGGCGGCTCAAGCCAACGTGGAAGTGGCTGGAACGAAGGACGTTTAGCCATAGCGCTGCTTCAATGTCGCCTTTGACATCATCCTCCAGTGCGGTTAAACGTGCTGGAGGATGAAACATTTCTGTATCTTAAGTAAGAGTTCAGTTCTCCGGGCTTACGCAGGATGTCGAATGAGTTCAGTTCGGTGGAACACTTAGAGGATGTTGAAAAATACAATAAAATCCACCCGGACGTCATTCCGCCTGCCTGCGGCCTGCCTGAGCAGACAGGCGGCCGCAAAGTGGAACCCGGAATCCAGAACGCCATCGTACCTACCTACCTACCTACCTACCTACCGATGGGCAGTGGAGTGGATTCCCGCCATCCACTCCACTGGAGTGGAGCCATGCGGGAATGACGAAGCGGCGGGTTTCACCCCAATGTGTGTGGGCCACTCCCTCCCCCGTTTACGGGGGAGGATTAGGGTGGGGGTCGAATGAAAACATTCCCAGTAAACTGAGCTCTTTCGTATCTATGATTTTATAGACAAAAACAGTTTTACCGTTCATAATTTCCAGTAATCATTCCGGGTCATCATACCTGACAATACTTGCCTTTGCAAAATGATGGCTTATTGAGCGTTCCACCGCAGTTGAAGGACAGGCAGAAGTTGTGGGGTTGAGTGATATTGGGGATGAATACAGGTCGGAGGAAGAAGATGAACGAACTAACCCAAAAAGCGAAAGTAAACATAGAGCAAGCGAAGGGTCGCCTACTCCGTTCTTTTCAGCATGTGCCCGATGACAAGCTCAACTGGAGCCCGAGCGCCACCGCCCGCACCCCGTTACAAATCGTAGCCCATTGCGGCTTCTCCAGCGTATTCCTCGGCAAGTGGATCGCCGGTGAGCTTCAGCTTCCATCCTCGCCGGAGGAGCTGAAGGCGGTACGGGAGGAAGCGAATGCCCGGGAAAAGAGCGTTAAAAGCCGTGAGGCCGCGATTCAGCTTGTCGAGGAGAACACGGCGCAATTGATATCGCTGCTCGAAGCGATACCGGCTGCCGAACTTGAGATGACGCGGGAGCATCGCTTCTTTGGAACCGTCAAAGTGGCCGATCTGCTCTATATACCGGCCCTTCATCTGCAAAGTCATGCCGCCCAATTGGACTACATACAGACGATCTGGGGCGACATGGAGTGGCATTTCTAAGCGATGCCTGTGAGCGAGCCGATGCTGCTTGCCGGCATATCAACTTACAACCGGGATATTAAGGAGAACTTCGTATGGAATTTCGCTGGCGCACGCGGATTATTTTTACTGTTTGCCTGGTACTAACGGCGGGATGTGCATTAGCCCAAACCACGAACAGCGGTATCGTGGCTGAAGTGAACGGCCAGCCGATCACTCAGCAAGAGTTTTACGCGCGGCTTCAATTGGTTACCGGGAGTGATTTTATCGCTTCGACCAATCCGTTGTTGTTTAAAAACGTGACCGCCGGGCAGCTCGTTATGATGATGTTGATCAATCAGCAACTGGTGCTGCAATACGCCGCTAAGACTGATCTGCTGCCGAAAGATACCGACGTTGCTTCCGAAATGCAGGCGCTGGAAAAAGAGCCCAACATTTCGCATGCCTTGTCCAGCGGAATCATGACTGATGCGATGCTAAAAACCGAGATTGAATACCAGCGGGCGGTCTATAACATCGCAACCATCAATGTAAATGTCACACCTACCGAAGTACAAGATTACTATAACCAGCATCTTGCCGATTACACACCACCGGATCAGTGGACGCTCTCTATCATTCGTGTCAATTCACAGACAAAGCTGGATCAGGTTGAAAAGGCTTTGAAGGCAGGTCAGGACTTCGCCGCGGTGGCAAAACAGTATTCCGATGATCCCAGCACGCGCGATTCAGGCGGCGCCTTCGGTACCGTCCCCTCGAATGACCCGCAGATACCCGTCCCACTGCGAGCTGCCATAACTAAGTTGAGCGCCGGCCAATACACCGATCCAGTCGCCATGCAGACGATTCCGGCTCGCACCAATCAACCCCCCCAAACGATTTGGTTCATTGCAAAATTAACGGATTTGAAAAAGGGCGCGCCGCCTTCGTTTGATACCATCAAGGGGACGGTGGAGCGGCAGGCGCTCTTCGCCAAAGCGGGTGGAGTGGATGCGGCCACCAAAAAGATCGCTACCTTTGAAAAGCAATCGTCCGTCAAGATATTGCTGCCCGGCTATCAGGATCTGTTGAGCCAACCCGCTGCGCCGGCAACCAAGTAAATGGATGAGGTTAGGCAAAGGCGATGTAGTAGCCGACCACCAAATTCACGACCGGAATATCCATTAAAACGCCGTACCAGCTCGGTTTCTCCGCGTTTTCGGCCAGCCTCATCCATATAACAGCATTGAATACCAAGGCGGCCAATCCGCCTATAAAAGGAATAAATCCAGCAACGATAACTGCAGCCAGCCAGTACAATTCGACGTCGGCCATATCGCACATCAGCCAGAGGTTGGCAAGGGGGATGAACGCAAACCAACTATATTGATGCTCCGATTTCTTGGCGATGATGTACACAGGTATTCCGTAGAGGATATCGAAAAACAGTGCACCGAGAAGGATTATCATCTAACCACGCTCCTTATTTGAATGATTGGTATCTACTATTCCTGCCTCTCTGGTCGCTCTCACGGAGAGTGCGACCAGGTTCGTCCGGCCAGTTTCTCGTAATAGCGACACTCGTTACGGGTGATCTGCTTCACAATTCGGTTGAATGATGATTCTTGCTTGGCAGTGCCAAGTACCACTCCGCCGTAAGCCAACAAAGTTAAGCAGGCAAACGGTATCGCAAAACGGTGAAACCCATTAACCGCCCCGGCCAACCACGGCGCCTTACGCCGCCAGTTTATAATGGAGACGATAACCAGCCAGGCGACTGCAATGGCTGGAAAAGACCACAAAATCCAGCTTATGACCCATGAGTTTCCAAACGCCGGCTGATTGGCGTACGTTACAAACCAGTATTCATAAGTAAACCCAATCACGATCAGCGCGATGAGGAAAACTCCGGCTATAACTAGCCGACTGCGCCGCCGCTTAATCTCTGTCCTCTTCAGTGGGGTGAGGGGGCTGAGCAAAAAGCTTATGCCGGCCAGAATGAGCAATATCAACGCTGCCTTCAACAGTAGGTAACCGGAACCCCATGAGTAGATCAACAATCTTGTCCTTTTTACAACTGGGTTTTTTGGTAATGCAATCGATGTTACCTGAGTAATTTGGTAATCAGCGTCCAGCTCTTTTGAAATCCATTTCGCCTCTTGTGCATGACCCTTACTGCGAAGGTAGGTTACTAAATGATTCAATCGCCATTGTACATTCTGCACGCCAGACAGCCATTTGGGTGGGGCACCCCAATTATGGCCGCCCAATGCTCCGACACTAGCGATTGCGGGTCCAACCAGCGCCGGTAAGAGTTGATGGGAGTAGGCTCTCAATAGACCGCCCAGATAGACGACGGCGTGGCGGATCGCCAGGCATTGATTCAAGTGTCCCTTCATCTCAAGACGGATCGCATTGCCGACTGCCACTCGTGCCAGCGCACGGAGCATGCCGCCAACATCAAATTTAACACCTAGATAGGTGGCAAACACTGCTACCGCGCTCTGTCGGCCATGCGCCAGCTTTAATAATCGAATGACGGAAAGGTCAGCTTCGGATTGGTAGGTATTCCAAAACTTTTTGTTGGAAAGCTGAATGAAGACTTTGTTTGCTTTGCTGTCTTGATGAAGGTTGTAGAGTATGGCGGCTCGAAACACCGTCCACAAACCGTTGTCGGGGTCCAGCTTTTCGCCCTTTCAGCCAGCCTCTCCAGTTGTAATAGGCGTATGCGAGCAGGCCCGGTAGGCGCCGGCCCATTGATGGCATCAAAAAGGGGCCCATTAGCCATCGTGTTACGTCCGAATTCAGGGTCAATCCGCAGGTTCCCTCCCAGTAAGAGGGCGTAGGGCGCCGGGTTGTTGGGATACTTGTCAATCAATAGTTGAAGCGGTGATCTTGAGTTTGGCTTGAACTGGAACCACGACGGCGACGGCATGCCGGAAAAAGCAGCGGCCGCTAATTTCAGGTTGAAATCCTGGGGGTGGCGGCGGATAACACGGTCAATTTGTTGCTTGGATAGGCTTGAAGCAATGGCGGGCACTCGATCCAGTTTAATAAATGGCCATAGGAGTCGGCCCTCGTTCAACACGATCCAATTCATATTGGGTGTGATTAAGAGCACCAGCATCATCAGGATTGCCAGGATCATCAGCCAGCGCCGGAAACCTTTAAAGAAGGCTTTCATTGATTGGTCTTATTCCGAAAGAAAAGTAATGGGCTAGTGTAGCCGCTTCTTCAAATACATACTGCCTAGCTTCCAAATAACCAAACCCCCGAAAATGGAAAGTACACCATCAAGAATTGGAAAAAAATTAAACGATAAAAGTCCACTGAGCATATAGGTAAACCCAAACAAAAGGATAAACCCAAGCCATAAGAAGAGGATTATCCCTGTGATTGAGATAACACCAATCACAAATGTTATCAATAGGACTAAGAAGACCCGTAGACCATTTAAAAAAGCTCTCATCGGTTGACTCCTTCTTATGCCGTCGAGCCAACTTATCCGTCATGATGCTCTATTATTGTTCGCATTTCAATTTTCCTGCCTGCAGCCTGCAGGTAACAAATTTCAGCAGCAGCTCAAGAGCATTTCAATTGGTTCCCATCGGGCGGACGATGGGAGAGGAGGCATGGGGATTCGCCGAATGAGTTCAAATTTATGGGAATGATTTTAGCAGCATTGGTCGCTCCCCACCCCAACCCTCCCCCACGAGGGGGGAGGGAGTTGATTATTACAGGGCGGTGCGCCTTGACCCCCATCCCGCCCTTCCCTCTAGGAGGGGGAAGGAGTTTAGCGGCGGGGCGAACGAAAATCATTCCAACAAAACTGAACTCTTCCTAAGAGCGGCGATTCGTTGACGGCTGCAACCGGTGCATGCTAACCTGTAACATGAGACATGGACGATCATTCGCTGCGCGTGCTGGAATACATTCGAATACAGGAGATGCTGGCCGACCAATGCGCCACCTCAGCCGGCGGGCGTGCGGCGCGATCGCTCTATCCCAGCGGTGATATCGAGGAGATTAAACGCCGGATTCAGGAGACCCGGGAGGCAAGGTATCTTCTCGATCAGGATAGCGGGATACCGCTGGGCGGAGTCCGCGATATCGAGGATGCGGTCGGCAAGGCGGTAATCAGCGCTCAGCTTACGCCCCATGAGCTGCTCGATATCGGCGAAACGCTGGCGGCCGCAAAGCGAATACGGACAACATTGCTTCGCCATAAAGAGCGTTGCCCTCTGCTATCGCTAGCAGCCACCCACCTACCTCAGCTTCCAATCCTTGAAAATCAACTGGAGCGATCGCTGGAACCGAACGGCCGAATTAAGGACGATGCTTCGGCTCAGCTTAAAAGGGTTCGTGATGAGTTGGCAATGACCCACCAGCGCCTGATGGATCGCCTTAACTCTATGCTGGCCAGCGAATCGGTGAGGACGCACCTCCAGGAGCCGGTCATAACGATGCGGGAAGATCGTTATTGTTTGGCGGTAAAGGCGGAGCACAAGACGCGCTTCGGAGGAATTGTGCACGATGTCAGCGCCAGCGGGGCAACCGTTTTCATCGAGCCGGCCAACTGCGTGCCGATGGGGAACGAGCTGAAGGAGCTGAAGGTCAAAGAGGCGCAGGAGGTTGACCGGATTCTAACCAAGCTGGCCGCCCTGGTGGCGCACAATGAGAATCATATCCGGCAAATCGTTCAGATGTGTACTCAGCTCGATCTGGCCAACGCAAAGGCGCAGCTTGCAATTGCGATGGGAGCCAACGAGCCGATCCTCCATCCATCCAGCGAGCTCGATCTTAGTGCGGCCCGCCATCCTTTGCTGACCGGAGAGGTCGTGCCCATCAACATCCGAATCGGCGGTTCCTTCACCACCCTGCTGATTACCGGTCCCAACACGGGCGGTAAGACGGTTGCGCTGAAAACAACCGGCCTACTCTGCATGATGGTTCAGGCCGGCCTTCAAATTCCGGCCGATCGCTCAAGCCGGGTGCCCTGCTTTCGGCGAATTTACGCTGATATCGGGGATGAGCAAGACATCCAGCAGTCGCTCTCCACCTATTCGGCTCATATGCGGAATATCATTCGAATATTGGGCGATGTGGATGGCGATTGCCTGGTGCTGTTGGATGAAATCGGAGCCGGAACCGATCCGGCTGAGGGCGCCGCGCTGGCTAAGTCGCTGCTGGACCACTTTAAGTCGAGGAGTGCATTGGTGGTAGCCACCACCCATTATGGGGAGCTGAAGGAGTACGGCTACCTCACCACCGGAGTGGAGAACGGCTCGGTTGAGTTCGATCGGGAGACATTGAAGCCGACCTACCGGCTCATTATCGGGTCACCCGGCAGCTCCAATGCGTTGGAGGTGGCCGCCCGACTGGGTCTGCCGGATGAAATCGTCAGCTCGGCCCGAAAAAACCTCTCTCCCCATGAGCGCGACATCATGGCTCTGATTAGCAAGTTGGAAGGCTCTCAGCGGGAGCTTGACCAGAATCGGGCGGATGTTCAGCGGGCCACCGAGAAAGCGCTGCGCGATCAGGCCGAAATGGAGGCAAGACTGCTGGAGATTCGGGCGATCCAGCGAACGGTTCGTTCCAACACGGAAGAGGAGGCTCGACTGCTTCTTCGAAAAGCATCGGAGCAGGTTGAGCGAATACTGACTGACCTGAAGAAAATGGGCAAAGGCGCTCGTAAAGGAGCCGTGGCGCGGGCGCAGTTGGCTGAATTACGTCAGCAGATTCAGGTTGAGCTGGAGGCACCGGAGGAGGCGATTGAGGAAGAGGCGGCGCCGGTCGAGCTGGAGATCGGGGAGCGGGTGAAGCTCACCGATTTGGGGGTGGAGGGAGTCTTGCTGGAGTTTTTACCGGGTGGTGAGGCGAAGGTTCAAATTGGGGCGTTGCGCACGACGACGCCGGTGAGTTCGCTGAGACGGCTGGTGCCGGGCGGGAAACCGGTAAAATCTTCATTAACTTGCTCCAGCTCGGCGGGTGCGATCGCGCAGCGCAAAGCTGCCCACATTGCGTCGGAGATCATGATACGAGCGATGCGGGTGGATGAGGCGCTTCCGCTGGTGGAAAAATACGTGGATGACGCGCTGGTGGCCGGCCTTTCGATAGTCCGTATCGTGCATGGAAAGGGAACCGGCACCTTACGCCGTGTGGTCTGGGAGTTTTTGGAGAGCCACCCGGCGGTCGCTTCCTACAAGCTGGCTGAAGATGCAGAGGGCGGATCGGGGGTTACCGTTGTCAAATTTAAAGAATAAGCGAGAATCGTCCACTCAAGCCGAAAATTTACCGGAGTCGGTTCCAATTTTAATTGCAGTGGCCAAAGAGATGCTCAACAGGGCATACGCGCCCTACAGCGGTTATCAGGTCGGCGCCGCCGTTTTAACGAAGGACAATCGCGTTTACGGCGGCTGCAACGTAGAAAACGCCTCCTATGGCTTGAGCATCTGCGCGGAGCGAACGGCAATGGCGGCAGCCGTGGTCGGCGGCGAAAAACGCATTCGGATCGTTACGCTCTATGTTGAAGGTGATACGGCGCCGATGCCTTGCGGGGCTTGTCTGCAGTGGATGGCGGAGCTGAGTGACGAGGGAGAGGATTGCGAAATTGTCATCGGTTGCGGTTCGGGCCGGATCATTCGCCACCACCTGCACGATCTGCTGCCACGCCCATTTCGCTTGAAGCAAAACCGATAATTATAAAGGAAATCATTTGTTAAATGACTATGGCGATAAATAGCGGTAAAGCGGTCATATTTGGGGCCGGAAATATCGGGCGCGGTTTTTTAGCCCAACTCTTTCACGAGTCGGGATTGGAGGTTGTCTTCGTTGATGTGGTTGAGCCCATCATCCAGGCAATTAATGCGCGCGGTTCGTACCCGATCTATATCGTGGGCAAAGGTGCAGGCGACATCCTCATTGATCGAATCCGAGCGATCAACGTACACGATGTCGGGGCGGTCGCGAATGAGGTAGCCGACGCTGCCATCGCGGCGACGGCTGTCGGGGCAAGGGCATTGCCATTCATTGTAGAGCCGATCCGGAGAGGGTTGCAGATCAGAATGAAAAAAGGCGGCGGCCCGCTCAATATCATCATTGCGGAAAACCTGCACGGTGCGGCGGAAGTGTTTCGAGGGTATCTTAGAGGGGATGAAAAAGAGGATCCCGATTGGCTGAAGGCGACCGGCACCGCCCACGCGGTGGTGAGCCGAATGGTGCCGATCCAGACCGAAGAGGAGCGACGGGTGAATCCGCTGGCGGTTCGAGTGGAGGCGTATAAACGACTGCCGATTGATGGCGCCGCGATAGTTGGGAAATTGCCGCCATTGGTTGGTGTCGAGCCGGTCATGAATTTCGAGGCTCACGAGGCACGCAAACTATACATTCATAACTGCGGCCATGCACTGATCGGTTACTTGGGCTCTCGTCGCGGTCACGTTTACGGACACACCGCGCTGGAGGATCCTTATGTTCGAAAGACCCTGGATAGAGCGCTATCAGCGGTGAGCGAGGCGCTCATCATCCGTTTTGGGTTCGAGGCAAGTGAGCAGCGTGCGCACGTTGCCGATCTGCTGGAGCGGTTTGCTAACCGTGAGCTGGGCGATACCGTTCAGCGATTAGCGCGGGACCCAATCCGAAAGCTGGGGGCGGAGGATCGAATCGTGGGCGCCGCCCGCTTGGTGGAGTCGACCGGTGTAAAGATGGAAGGTTTGCCGTTCGGCATCGCGGCCGCATTGCTCTACTTTGACCATGAAGATCCCTCCGCGATGGAGCTGCAGCGCAAAATCAGCGACATCGGGGTTAGGGCAACCTTAAATGAAATATCCGAAATTAAGCCCGGTGAGCCGCTGGGAGTCGCGGTTTTACATGCATTCGAGCAACTGCAATCAGGGAATTTTGATATTTTGTGATTGTTGGTTTCGTATCATAGATATATATTAACCCGGCATTATAATAACGCATAAGATAAGAGTTCAAGTTTGCTGAGAATGGTGGTGCAGACCGGTTAATTTTATTGGAGACCTCAATAGATCTTATATTGGAGCAGGTCATTTATGAGCTTGATGTTGGATGAGATTCGCCAGCAGCCGGAAGGAGTGCATCGCGCCCTGGCCAGTCAACGCGCCTCTGCGCTGGCGTTGGCGGAGCAGGTTAGGGAAAAGGACATTCACTCCGTCATCATTGCGGCGCGGGGCACCTCCGACAACGCCGCTATTTACGCCAAGTATCTTTTTGAAATAGTGGCAGGGATACCGGTGTCGCTGGCGGCGCCTTCGGTTTACACGTTGTATGGGTCTAAGATGCGTCTCGACCACACGCTGGTGCTGGGCATCTCGCAATCGGGGCAGGGTACCGATGTGGTAGAGGTGCTGGCCGTTTCGAAAGAGGCGGGTGCTATCACCGCCTGCATTACCAATCAGAGCGATTCGCCGATAACTGCTGTCAGCGATACGGTGCTGCTTTGCGATGCCGGTTCTGAAAGATCGGTGGCGGCGACAAAAACCTATACCACCGCGCTGGCGGTGATTGCGATGTTGATCGGATACTATGCCGGCGAATCCGAAATGCTGGAATCGCTCCACTTAGTGCCGGATGAGATGGTGAAGGTGCTGGAGATGGAACCCCGCATTCTAGCGATGGTGGAGCGGTTTCGGTATATGGAAGAGTGCGTGGTGCTGGCGCGGGGAGTCAATCAGTGCACCGCGTTTGAAGCGGCCTTAAAGCTCACCGAAACCTGCTATATGGTGGCCAAGCCGTACTCCGGCGCCGATTTTCTGCACGGTCCCATTGCGGTGATAAAGGATGGGTTTCCTTGCTTTCTTTTTGCACCGCCGGGCGCTGCCTTTGCATTTATGTTGGATCTGGCACGGCGTTTGAAGGAGCGCAACGCCGAAATGGTGATTCTGTCTTCCGAAGAAGCGATTTTGGGATTGGCACAAAAAAGGGTTCAAATTCCAACGACCTTGCCGGAGCTGCTCAGCCCTCTCGTCTACGTTTTACCGGCACAACTTTTTGCCCATGGATTATCGCAGACACGAGGGTTAAATCCGGATCATCCGCGAGGCTTGTCAAAAGTAACCATAACGAAGTAGTCGCTCCGCTTCAATAATGTAAACTAGGATCGCGGTATAGAGGTGCAATGGATGACAATCCAGATTGAGAGGCTGGTTGATCGGTTTATTCGATATTGTAAAGTGAATACTCCTCCCAAATCGGAGCGGCCGCTGGCTGATCTGGTGGAGAAGGAGCTGGTCGAGCTTGGCCTTGACTGCACGCGGGATCGGGTTCATGAAATAACCGGCGGCGACAGCGGCAATCTCATTGCTACTCTAAAGGGCAATGCGCCCGGAATCCCCATCTTTTTCAGCGCCCATTTCGATACGGTAGCCCCGAACCCGGGCGTCCATGTACTGGTTGATGGTGACATTGTCCGAAGCGACGGGAACAGCATCTTGGGTGCCGATGACAAGGGGCCGATGGCGTCCATTGTAGAAGCGATCCACTCGTTGATTGAGGAGGGGGAACCGCATGGGGACATTCAACTGCTTTTTTCGGTCTCGGAAGAGATTGGGCTGCTGGGGGCAACTCATCTCGATCTGGGAAAGGTTCATGCGGAATTCGGTTTCGTGTTGGATTCCGGGCCACCAATGGGCAGCGTGGTTACGTCAGCGCCAAGCCAAACCAATCTTTACATCACTGTGTATGGCCGTCCCGCCCATGCCGGCGCGGAGCCGGAAAAGGGCGTATCGGCTATCGGCATTGCGGCCAGCGCCATTGAGCGGATGCGGCTGGGACGAATCGATGATGAGACGACGGCCAACGTCGGCGTTATTGCCGGAGGCTCGGCCACCAATATCGTGTGTCCGAGAGTGGATATTCGAGCGGAAGCAAGAAGTCGTGACCGGCAGAAGCTCACGAATCAGGTTGAGCATATGAAGAGCTGCTTTGAGGTTGCAGCGAGTGCGAGGGGCGGCTTGGTTGAAATTGAGATCGTGCCAATGTATGTGACCTATATGCTCAATGAAGAGGAGCCTCCCGTTTCAGTCGCCCTCGATGTGGCAGGGCAGTTGGGGCTGCCGGCAATTACCCGCGCCGCTGGAGGGGGCAGCGATGCGAATGCGTACAATGCCCGAGGTCTGAAGTGCTGCGTATTGGCTACCGGTATGCGGGACATTCACACTCACGAGGAGAATATTGCTATTTCCGACCTTGTCACTTCCGCCCAAATGATCCGTCAAATCATCCGATTCGTTGCGCGACAATGAATGAAGAAGAGACACCGGCATTTCAGGCCCCGATCCGCTATCGAGCAATCGGATACGTTGAGGAGGTGATATCGGAGTGCGGGCAGCGGCAGGAGCTGTGGGTACAGGTTAATCGAGAGCGGCGGCATGCGGTGAACTTTTTGGAGTTGTGTCCGCCGGTCGCGGTGCACAATTGGGTTATATTGAATACGACGGCAGTGGAGTTAGGTCTTGGCTCCGGCGGGGACGATTTCGTGATTGAGGTAATCGGTAAACAACTTCTCCCACAAACTCCGCCGGGTCACATTATGAAGCTGCGCTACACCCCTTTACAAATGCCGGTCTTGGCCACCGCCGCTCCCGAAAGCCCATACCACGAGGCGCTACTTAAGTTCGAATCGCTGGAGGATTTACCGGTTGTCTGCGCTGAGCTTCATAGCCAGGTTGCCGCCGTCGCAGCAGCCGCGAAGTGGGAAACCGGGGGTTCCGCTCGGATAGGTTATGTAATGACGGACAGCTCCGCTCTGCCGTTGGCGGTAAGCCGTCTCATTCCAGACTTGCGGAGCTCTGGCCTTATTGATTTCGTGGTAACGGCCGGGCAGGCGTTCGGCGGGGATTATGAGGCGGTCAATCTATACAGCGCGCTTGCGATCAGTAAGGTGGTGGGTAAAGCGGATATCGTTATTGTGGCACAGGGACCGGGGAGTGTGGGAACGGCCACCGATCTCGATTTTTCCGGCGCCGAACAGGCGATCGCGTTAAATGCCACCATCAGCCTGGCCGGTTGCCCCATTGCGGTTGTCCGTGCGAGCGGCTCCGATCCGAGGGCGCGGCATCATTTTCTCAGTCATCATACCCTCACTGTTCTTGGCCGGCTGACACTGGGCTCATGTTTCGTTGCGTTTCCCAAGCTGACGGATGAGACAAGCGAGATGTTTCGGGCAATGGTGGAAACTCATCCTGAATTGGAGCGCCATGGCTTGATCTGGATTGACGCTGAAGTCGGCCTCGAGGCCCTCATCCGATCCGGTATTTCAGTCACCACGATGGGGCGTTCCATCCAAGAAGATCGCCTATTCTTCTTGTCCGCTGCAGCGGCCGGCCTCCTTGCCGGCCAAATTGCAACCGACCATCGGGTGGACCTGAGCTTCGATCCCAGCCATCGAGAATAATGGACCAAGGGAAGATTCAATTGGAACAGCCTAAGAGTTCTAAGATCATCTATCGGGGGCGGGTGGTTACCTTGCGCCTGGACGAGGTGGAGCTTCCCCATGGTGAAGTGGTTACCCGTGAAATAATCGAGCATCGGGGCGCAGTGGCAATCGTGCCGCTATTGGATGAAGCGACGGTAGTGATGGTACGGCAGTTTCGATTGGCTGCCAATGAATATCTGCTGGAGGTGCCGGCCGGTACTTTGGAGCGCGGTGAGGAGCCGGTCGTTTGTGCCCACAGGGAGCTGAATGAAGAGATCGGATATCGCGCGGGCGAGATGGTGCCGCTGTTTCAGCAGTACTTGGCGCCGGGCTACTCCTCCGAGGTCCTACACGTATTTTTGGCCAGGGATCTGACCAAAACCCAACAGGCCACCGATCCGGATGAGAGCATTGAGGTGGTGTTCACCCCGGTTTCTGAAATCAAGGAGATGATCATGCGGGGAGAGATTAAAGACGCGAAATCAATCGCCGGGCTTCTCATGGCGTTGAATGTTTTGGGATTGTGAGGAAGATGAGCTGGTTGGATTGATGGCGACGTCGGTGTGATGCGGCATAAGCGTGGTGGATTTTATGTTCATTTAGCTAATACCATCATTCAGAATGCGAATTTATTCGTAAATTAGGTAGGGGAGAATCGTTGGGAGAGAAAAATAGCGACTATACCGTCATCGAAGCGGATCGAATTGTGGATGCGCGAGGTGAGCGCGGCCCGCACCGAATTACCTTAAACAAGGGAAAAATTTTGGAATTGGAGCCGCTCACCACGACCGTTCGGGCCGATCCAAACGAGAGGCGAACGCTAGTACCCGGATTCATTGACATTCATGTGCACGGTGGGAGCGGCCGATATGTAATGGAGGATGAGCCGGATGTATTATCGGTGATTGCGCACCATCTGGCACAGCGAGGGGTTACCTCCTTCCTCCCGACAACAATTACGGCGCCCTGGGACAATATTGAGAGCACGATCGGCCGGGTATTCAGCCTGCGATCTTCGCCCCCATTGGGCGCTCACATTTTAGGAGTTCACCTCGAAGGGCCATGCATTAATGTAATGATGAAGGGAGCACAGCCTCCTCAATTCGTCGCACCGCCCGATACCGATGAGATGAAACGCCGCATCGAGCCTTATGGAGATACCGTTCGAGTCGTGACTTTGGCACCTGAGGTAGATGGCGCGATGTCGCTCATCCGTTACCTGAATTCGAAGAACGTCATCGTATCGTTGGGCCATACCGATGCGACCTACGATCAGGTCAGCGCCGCCATTGATCATGGCGCCCGGCACTGTACCCATTGTTACAACCAGATGCGGCCCCTCCATCATCGAGAGCCCGGCACGGTGGGAGCGGCCTTAAACCGGTCCGAGCTGAGAGCGGAGGTGATATGGGACAACATCCACGTCCACCCGGCGGCGGCTCAAATCTTAATGCGCGCAAAGGGCAGGCATGGAGTGATACTGATTTCCGATGGCACACCGGGCAGCGGAATGCCGGTCGGCTATGAGTTCAATTTCGGTGATTTGCCGATCCGCGTTCAGCAGCAAGGCGGAAAATTGCCGAACGGAAGTATGGCCAAGTCCACCCGTATCGGTTGCTTTTTACCGGATGGGACGCTGGCCGGGAGCGCGATCACGGTGGCCGACGCTTTCGTCAATGCGATCGAATGCGGCGCAAGCTGGCAAGATGCCACGGCCGCATCATCCTATAATGCCGCCTGCGCACTCGGCTTAGAGGGATCGAAGGGCTTGATTGAGGTGGGCTACGATGCCGATCTGGTGCAATTGAATGAGAATGGCCAGGTGGAATCGGTATGGGTGGATGGCTGCCAAATTCAAAACGAGCAACGGCCGGTAATTTAACTTGATTTTTGACGAAAATCTAAAAATTTATCTCAAAAACCTGTAACATTGGTTCTATGCGATTGTCATAACCAAATAGTCAGGATATAATTGAGCAATGCCTTATGATCGCAAGAACAATGAGGTAACCATGAAGGATCAGAGAAGCGATAGCGCGTGCCGGCAATTCCAGGTACTTCTGACTGGTTACTGTGATGAATGTCTTTCGCCACCGGAAGTGGAACGCATTGAAACGCATTTGACGACCTGCAAACGCTGCGCCTCTGAGGCGGAGTTTGTTCACCTTACATCCCGCGTTCTCGGTGAGCTTGAAGAGGTGGAGCCGCCGGCCAACTTGCGCTTATCAATTCTCAATCGAACTGTTTTTAGCGAGCGGTCGGCAGCATCCGGGCTGCAGTGGGGCTGGAGAAAATTAGCCCCACTTGCATTCGCCGGTTCCGCAATTGTGGCATCGTTGCTTTTGATCCAATTCATTCAGCGACCCCAAAAAGCGCTTCAACACCCAGCGGCTACCAATCACATTGCCTCCGTAAAAACAGGGCGGCCGGCTTCTTCGTTGCAACTGCATCGGCCAGCTCCGGTCCTTTCGATGCCGACGATCGCTCCAAAAGTGATTGCGGCAAGACCGTCCCTTCGGACTAAACTCATCAATAGCGGGATCATCCCTAAGCCGGTATATTCGGTAATGGCCAGCCATTCGGTGAAGGCGCCGGCCTTAATCGCAGCCAATCAATCAAAATCGTCTAATTGGGAGCTGGCGCCCGGTGGCAATGACGAAAGTTTACAATCCGCCAGTGCAGTGCCGATAATAAATAATGAAGGGCCAGGGGAACCGGCACCGGCCGCATCGAGCAAAAAACCGGCTGCACCGGTGATGGTTGCACAAACGCCAAGCGATACAACCAACCAGCGAACCATATTGACCATACCAGCCAAAGTGGAGAGCGACCGAATTATCGTCGCCAACGCGAACCTTCCGCCCAACAGCGCGCCGTTGGCAACGTTAGCCGATTTGAAGCGCACAATCAAAAATCGAAATGATAAGTTGATGAGGCAGTTATCGGCATTTCATTTCAATGGGCATGAGGGTAAAATTGATATTATAAAAACGAATTTTTAGGGGTGCTTCAACGCAATAATTGATGGAATAAAAGGTTATAGTATGTCGGCAAGGAGCGGTAGGGGACAGGTATTCAGCTAAGTCATCGTTACTAGCGGTCAAATAAATTGACGGACAGGCTCGAGTAGATGCGGTTATTGAGTAGAGGATATACAGCTTATACGAAAGTGCTAGCCATTGCGGCTTTGATGTGGGTGGCCGCTAACGCTTCGGCACAAATGACGGTGCCGCTGGTTCCCGTCACTTCCCCCACGATTTCGGTTGGAAACGGCGGTCTCAAAGCAGCTCAATTACCGGCCAACTTGAACGGTGCAAAAAACACCGTTCCCTGCGCTGAAATTTTGCATGGAAACGGAACCGGCATCGGTTATGTGTTGAGCCATGGTGGGGTCATCCCGAGCACGCTGTCGGTGAGTGTGGGTGTGCAAATGTTGCAACCCAACATAGATTACACGCTGGATCCGGCTAGTGGGGTGCTGGTATTTAAAAAGCCGGTGCCGACGACGGAGGGCATTTCGGTTTACTATCGTTATGTACCGGGCTCCGATGCCTCCCGCTTCAATAGTTCGTCTCCCACTGCGCTCACCCTTAATTTTGGCGGCGGATCGGCCTTGCAGTTATCGTATGGACTATCGTCTAGTCCCCAAGGCCAAGTTTCAAATACCTACGGTATGGGCTTGACCAGCAAGCTTGTGAAGGGCACCAATATGTCCGGGATGTACTATTTTTCATCCCCGGCCAGTTCCAATTCAAATTTAATGATGGCCACGCCCCAAAACCCGGCCACACCCACCCGTGCCGCGCCATCGCCCAATAATGTCAATGATCATCTGATCGTGCAAAACCTATCCAGCACGATGGGTTCGCTGAATTTCCATGCCAGCTATCAAGATGTGGGACTGCATTTCAATGGATTTCAGGCTTTACGGCAGCAAAACGGTGGATCCGCTCAGGTGATGAGCGAGATCAACGCGCTGGAGCAGTCAAAGGGTATCAAGAAACTTGGGTTTGGCGGCGGCATCGCTTTCTCCAAAAACTCGAACCTCAGCACTGATTTTCAAAACTATAAAGATGGTACCGGCAATGTCTCGATGCAGAACTATGCGCTGAAAAGCGGTGGCCTTACCCTGAATATGAGCCAGCGAAGCATCAGCCAGAATTTTCACAATTTCAAGGGATTGAGTGACATCACCCCGTCTGATCGCGCGCAATGGTCACACGAGGGAGGGCTGCGGAAAAACGACCTGTCCGCCGGTTGGAAATTGGGTAAAACCAGCTCGCTGAACTTCGCGGCCAATACCATATCCGACACAACCGGAAAATTGCAATCCAATAGCTTGAATTTCGACAGTAAAAATTTGAACGTTTACTGGATGAATCAAAATACGGGTGCGCAGTTCGGCCGAGTTAACGATTTAAGCGATGCGGTAAAGGGGCAACTCGCCCTTATGATTCAGCAGCAATTTAACCCCAACGCGACTTTGGCCAATGTCACGCCGGTGGATAAAGCCCAGTTAGCTCAGGATGCCGGGTTAAATCGTAGCATTATGGGTTTTCGCAGCGTATTGGGTAAAGGGAGCGCGCTGGGATACCAGAGCTATAGCATCGGGAACGGACAAGGATCCATTCAGCATCAAAGCTTAAACTTCAATACTAGCCGACTCCAGTTCGGGTACAATCAGCAATCCATCGGCAAAGATTTTACCAAATTGTCCACGATGACCGCTTTTGAGCACGCACAGTTCGGCAATGAGGTGGGCATGTCGCAATCAAACTGGACGCTCGGAGCCCAACTCAACAAATTATCACACTTCGGTGTGGTTTCCAGCTCAGTGAATGACGGAACGGGCGGCATCAGCCAACAAACATTGGGCTACGATACACCCGGTATCGCGCTGGCACTCAACTCTTTCAATATCTCGCCCCATTTTACCCGTGCTTCCGATCTCGCGGTGCCGGTTCCCTTGCAAATGGCGATTGCGGCCAACCAAGGTTTTAGTGGAAATAATCTGGCTGCTCATATAACGGCGATAAAAGGTTTGACGCTCGATGCGTTTAACTCGGATGCGGTGAATTCGATCGGCAATGTAAATCGAAAGATATATCGTCAGCATCTGCTCTACTCACCGGATAAAGTGACCCATTTCGAATACCTCAGCGAAGGCAACGCCGATGCATCGAATGCCGGTGTCCAAAATGCGTTCGGCCGTCAATACCTGGTTTTCAACCATACCTTCGGACGCGGTTACGGACTGAACTACTACTCCGATCAGATGCGCCAGGCCGTCAATCCAACCCAGTCGCTCTATCTTTCAACCGATACACTTCATTTTGAGACACCACAAACCGGTTCAATTTACGGCTCGGCGGATGCCACCCAGCTCAATTTTGGGGCAGGAGAATTCGGTAATCTAACTCAGGTCAATCTACATAAACAGATCAATAAAGCGATGACGATCGCACTGGGTGACGTTACGATGGACCGCAGTCAGGGACCAACCACTGAAACGCAGCAGGTTGGCCTTCAGTGGCAGATTAACAAGGCTCTTTCGTTGACCGGCAGCTATTCTAACATGCAGACCGGTCAGAGCGGTAACACAAATACGGCGCAAACGGCTGCCCTCGATGGTGTGAACAAGAGCGCAACCCTTTTAAATGAAACGGCTACAATGATGGCTGCTGCAACCTACACCGGCACCACCGGGCAACCAATTGGGCAGGCGCTGACCGGCACACTCAATGCGCCGGCCGTTTCCCCGCAGACGGCCAATGCGATGGCCGCCTACAATAATTTTAGCAATATGACCACTCAGTCGGTGGCATTAACCGGTACCATCTCGCAAGGAATTCAGCTTACCGGACAGTTCAATCAGACCCGGTTGAATGGACAAAATATCAATTCAGTCAGCGACTTCGCCTTAAGCAACTCCAAGCCGTTGAACCTCGGTTTGATTCGAAACTTAACCATTTCAAGCCATTACACCGCGCTGGCCAATCAAATCAAGACCCAAAATGAGGCGCTGGCCACTCAAATAAACGGGCAATTGATTGGAAAGAATGCCTTTTCAATCGAGTACAACGATGCGCTGCTGCCGAACGGCCAGACCACCGTTTTCCACTGCTACACCTTCCATAGCGATCCATCGCCGAAGAACCGCCTACATTTGAATTTAATGTATAAGGTGATGAACGTGCTGGGCGGCGCCGATGCTTTGGTTCGCAACTACCAGTTGAATTATGCTTTGTCGAAAGGGTCATCGCTGAACTACTCGCTGCAAACCTGGCCTCAACAGGGTAATGGCCCGTTACTGCCGCTTAAGATCAGCATCTTTTCATTCCGCCAGCAAATCAACCCGATGTTCAATCTGGCTCTGGATTACAATTCAACCAACTATATGCAGATCAATCGCCTTACGAGACAGCTTGCGTTTATACTGACCGGCAACGTCAACAAGCTATCAGCGGTGAATGTCGGATACGGCTATGATGTGGACACTACAGCAGGAGCCGGTGTAAACGCGCACACCTTCAGCCTCGGATACAATCAGCAAGTGAATACGAACAACTACTTCAGCTTAAGCAGCCAGTACACCCTTAATAAAGGGCCCACCCCCAACGTGCTGGAGTATAACCTCAGTTTCGGCACCATGTTTTAAGGCCGATTACGAGTTTCACCTCCGATTTTCTTTAGGAGTCACCCGGCTAGTGAATGCAACTCGTAGGGTGGGCTGATCACTCATTTCTCAATTTAACCCACAGTCAGAGGTAGCTCGTAGGCTAGTAGATTGATTCCCAGACAACATTGCAGTACTAGGGAGAGGCTGGGGAATGAGATTGCTTCGCTTCGCTCGCAATGACAACCTTCTCCTTCCGAGAGAGATGACTGGGGATGAGAGCGACCAATGCTGCTATAAACCATTCCCACAAAACTGAACTCTTTTACGGGAATCATTTACGACCATATTGGATGCACCCCCACCCTAACCCTCCCCCGTAAACGGGGGAGGGGATTAAGAGGGACTGGGGGGCAAGATAAAAGCACCGCCGCTAAACTCTCTCCCCCTCCCCGCCTGCGGGGAGGGCTGGGGTGGGGTCGAACGAAAATCATTCCCGCAAAACTGAACTCTTACCGGCTAATACAACTCCTCCGTTAT
The DNA here is from genome assembly GCA_021842405.1 of bacterium. Classification (GTDB taxonomy): domain Bacteria; phylum Armatimonadota; class Chthonomonadetes; order Chthonomonadales; family JAMCWF01; genus JAMCWF01. The sequence goes on along the minus strand of JAKBZR010000006.1, from coordinate 16,191 downwards.
CGTCGTTCAAAGGGTATAATATTTTTGAATAATGCTCATCACTTATTTAACTAAAATATTAGTTAAATAAGCGGAGCGAGGAGCGTTCGCTTCACCCTGAAGGGGGTTTAAATAATGGCAAGAACCTACACTGAAATAGCTGCTCACGATAGCACGATGCCCACTCCCGCCATTGGGGTAGGGGGGCAGCCGTTTGTGCTGGCCAAGCTGGATGAGCTGGTAAATTGGGCTCGGCGCAACAGCCTCTGGCCTCTTACGTTTGGGCTGGCTTGTTGTGCGATTGAGATGATGGCGACGGCGGCTTCACGATTTGATGTTTCCCGTTTCGGCGCAGAGGTATTTCGACCTTCACCGAGACAGGCGGATGTAATGATCGTGGCGGGCAGGGTATCGAAAAAGATGGGGCCGGTTTTACGGCAGATTTACGATCAGATGCCCAACCCTAAATGGGTCATCTCGATGGGCGCCTGCGCTTCGTCGGGCGGCGTTTATAACAACTACGCGATTATCCAGGGTGTTGACCAGATCGTGCCGGTGGATGTTTACGTTCCAGGATGCCCGCCCAGTCCGGATGCGCTCATTTACGGGATCATGAAGCTGCAAGAGAAGATCAAGGCGAGCGGCAGCGGTAAGCTGATCGAGCTGACTTCGCTCGTAAAGAGGGGATAGCGCAATGCCGGACCCAGTGAAACCGATCGCTAAAGGCATGTTTTTAACGATGAAGCACTACATCAACATGCTTCGGGCGCGTGAAAAAACGAACGTAACGGTTCAGTATCCGGAGGAAAGACGGGAGCAGTTCAGTCGAACCCGATGGCGGCACGTGTTGACTCGATATGACAACGGCCTCGAGAAATGTATCGGTTGCAGCCTGTGTGCCGGCGCATGCCCGGCCAGATGCATCTATGTGCAGGCGGCTGAAAACAGCGATGAAGCCCGCTATTCACCGGGAGAGCGATATGCGGTTCGCTATGAGATCAATATACTGCGCTGCATCTTTTGCGGCTATTGCCAGGAGGCTTGCCCAACCGGGGCGATTGTGCTGAGGAAGGATTTTGAATTAGCGGACTACAACCGAAAAGATTTTCTCTACACCAAAGAGATGCTGCTGGAGCCGCTGCCGATCCAAGCCGATGTGTTGCCCGTTCCAATGGAGAAAGCTCGTGGTATGGTTGGTGCAGGCAAGGAGTAACCGATCGCTTGATTAAATTTGGGAGCGAGGAGCGGAAGGTTAATTGCTCCTCGCTCTGTTGTTTCCATGATTGGATTTGCTTGCGCCCATAAATTGCCGGTATGCCTATGATGAAATGGTCCAATCGTCGGTTAGCGTAAGCGCGGCATAGCACAAAAGGAGCCGTTGCGATGGCCACCAATATGTTTGAGACAATGAAGAAGGTTCCCCCCAGCGAGAAGATGACCTTTGAGGAGTTCCTCGATTGGTGCGATGAGGATATTATTGCAGAATGGGTAGATGGGGAGGTTATCGCGGCGTCACCGGCCGAGGTCCAGCATCAACAGATTGCAAAGCTGTTGTTATCCGTTTTACATATCTACATCGAGGAGCATCCAGTTGGAGCGATACTCCATGCCCCCTTCCTGATGCGGCTTTCTGAGATCGCTCGCGCCCGTGAACCCGATCTGCTCTTTATCTCCAACGAACGCTCCCATCTCCTTCGGCCAACCTATCTTGATGGCGCGGCCGACCTGGCGGTGGAGATTGTCTCCCCTGAAAGTACAATCCGAGATCATCGTGATAAGCTGGATGAGTACGAGCGTGGCAGGGTAAAAGAATATTGGCTGATTGACCCGGATCAGAAGCAGGCTGAGTTTTATGAGCTGGGAACGGATGGCCGGTATCGCAGTGGAGAGATTGATGGAGACGGCATCTACCGCTCGAAGGTGATACCTGGCTTTTGGCTGAAGGTGAGTTGGCTCTGGCGAGCGCCGCTGCCAACGGCGATTGAAGTGTTGCGCGAGCTGAAGATTGTAGTGACAGTGGAAAGCTGAATCGTGCTCGACATAAAATAAACATAGGTGCGAGCGAGAGGGAAGAGAATCTCTCTTGCTGAGAGTATCCGCCTTTTTGTAATTTCATTAAGATATGCTTGGTTGGCTGGTTGCATGAACGGTTGGCCCGGCAACATCATTGGAGGTTTAGAGAGAGTATGGCTGGTCGGAATTTGACCCAAAAAATTCTAGAGGCGCATCTGGTTGAGGGAGAGCTCAAACCGGGCGCTGAGATCGGGATTCGCATTGATCAAACGCTCACGCAGGACGCCACCGGAACCATGGCCTATCTGCAGTTTGAGGCGATGGGGGTGCCGAAGGTTCGGACGAAGCTGTCGGTCAGCTACGTTGACCACAACATGCTGCAAAACAGCTTTGAAAACGCGGATGATCATCGCTTTCTGCAGTCCATAGCCGCGAAACACGGGGTTTATTACAGCCGTCCTGGCAACGGAATCTGCCATCAGGTTCATCGAGAGCGATTTGGTGTTCCTGGACAGACGCTTTTAGGTTCTGACAGCCACACTCCGACCTGCGGAGGATTGGGGATGATTGCAATTGGCGCCGGCGGCCTCGATATTGCGGTCGCGATGGCGGGTGGCCCCTTCCATTTACCAACCCCAAAGGTGGTCGGAGTAGAGCTGAAGGGATCTTTGCAGCCGTGGGTGACCGGTAAGGATGTAATTTTGGAGCTGCTCCGGCGGTTAACCGTTCGGGGCGGGGTGGGCAAAATTTATGAGTATTTCGGAGAGGGAGTTGCCTCCCTATCGGCCAGCGATCGGTTTACGGTCACCAATATGGGAGCTGAGCTGGGCGCCACCACTTCGATTTTCCCATCCGATGAAGCAACCCGAACCTACCTCCGGGCGCAAGGGCGCGAAAAAGACTGGGTTCCACTGGCGGCCGATCCCGATGCGTCCTATGATGAGCACATTGAAATAGATTTGGATAAGCTGGAGCCGCTCATCGCCCAGCCTCATAGTCCCGACAAAGTAGTGGCAGTTCGTCAGATTGCCGGCATGCCGGTCGTGCAGGTCTGCATTGGAAGCTGCACCAACTCATCCTATCATGATCTGGGCATTGCAGCGATGGTGCTGCGGGGCCGTGCGGTATATCCGGATGTTTCGATGACGGTAACGCCCGGTTCCAAGCAGGTTTTTGAGACCATTGCACGAAAGGGCGACCTTGCCGACTTGATTTCTTCAGGCGCTCGGATTTTGGAATCGGCCTGCGGGCCTTGCATCGGGATGGGGCAGGCGCCATCCAGCGGCGGGGTATCGGTACGCAGCTTCAACCGCAATTTTGAGGGCCGGTCCGGCACGCAGGATGCGAAAGTCTATTTGGCCAGCCCCGAGACATGCGTGGCGACCGCCTTAACCGGAAAGATAACCGACCCCCGCGACCTGGAAGAGATGGGAATTCAATTTAAAAAGGTGATCGAACCGGATCAGTACCCGATCAACGATGACATGATCCTACCGCCGGCCAAGGAGCCGGAGAAGATCGAAGTGCTGCGGGGCCCCAATATCAAGCCGCTGCCACGAAATACGGCCCCAGGTGACCGACTGGAAGGGAAAATACTCCTAAAGGTGGGTGACAATATCACCACCGATCACATCATGCCGGCCGGTTCCAAAATATTGCCGCTCCGTTCCAATATACCGGCGATCTCGGAGTACGTTTTTTCTCGGGTGGACGCCGATTTCGTACAACGGGCGAAGGAATGGGGAGGCGGCTTTATTGTCGGAGGATCCAACTATGGTCAGGGATCGAGCCGGGAGCACGCTGCGCTGGCTCCAATGTATCTGGGAGTCAAAGCGGTTCTGGTAAAGTCCTTCGCCCGCATCCATCGAGCGAATTTAATTAATTTCGGCATATTGCCCCTTCTTTTCCAGAACGAATCTGACTATGAGGCGATCGGGCAGGGCGACGAGCTGGTGATTGATAGCTTAGCGGAGCAGCTTCGCGGCGGAACGGTTATCGTCCAAAATAAGAGTAGAGGAACGCGGATCTCCGCTCAGCACGGAATGACATCGCGCGAAGTGGAGGTATACCTGGCCGGCGGGCTTCTGAACTATACGGTTAAAGGGGCTTAGACGGGGATTGAAAATAGGTCAACGCTAACCGGCTCATCATTCAGCGCTTCGCAGAGAGGAACCCGGCAGATAAAATGTTGATCCCTGTGCTTGCCGATAGGCAGAAGGAGTGGATTCCCGCCATCCACTCCACTGGAGTGGAGCCATGCGGGAATGACGAAAGGGCGGGATTCGGCGACTATTTCAGCGACCTCTTGAAGCTCTTAGCGGGCGGCGGCGTTTTGGGCGTCTTCCCGCTCCGGTTTTAAATGGTGATAGAGCCAGAAGGCGAATAACAACACGACCACGACGACAATAACAGCATCGGCGCGGTGAAAGTAGCCCTTCATCTCGGACCAGTGACTGCCGAGCTGGTTGCCGATGTAGGCGAGCATGAAGCACCATGGGAGCGAGCCGACAAAGGTGTAGACGATAAATTGCCAAAATTTCATTTTAGCGATGCCGGCCGGCAGCGAGATGAAGGTGCGGATGACCGGTAATAATCGTGAAAAGAAAACGGCCGCCACTCCCCACCGCGCAAACCACCGATCGGCTCGATCAAGGTCCCGCTTGCGCACGAGAACATAGCGTCCGTAACGCTCCGCCAGCGGTCGGCCCCCATAGACGCCGACCCAATAGGCGATCAACGACCCGACCACGCAGCCGCCCGCTCCTGCCAGTGTGACCAGATAGAGGTTTAACGGCAGTCGGCGGAACATCGAGGCCACCGCGACCGTGGTCAGCGCGCCGGAGAAGGGCATGATAACCTCGCTGGGCAGCGGTATGCAGGCGCTCTCGATGGCCATCATCAGCACGATGCCGCTGTAACCGCTGCTGCTGATTACCTGAATGATCCAGTGCGCAATCGGTTTTAAAAGATGCTCCAACACTTGTTCCTCAAAGAACCGGAAAAACCGGTTTCATAATTCCTTTTTTATGTCAATTCGATAATCGGTTGTCGGTTGCTTATCGGGTCAACCCCTATGACAGTCGCTCGGGATTTAAGGGTCTCAGACGGCGCCCGCCGCCGCCTTGCGGCAATTAATTGAAACTTGTTGATAAACGACCAATATCTGCTTCACCATAGCGGTTGGTGTGAATAGAGGGGCGCGGAGTCGGCAGTTTCTCCGAAACTCTTCCAACATGGGCCGATTGGTCAATAGTTGAATCATAGTCTGCACGAACGAATCAATATCCGGCTCGGCAAGCCAGCCGTCCACCCCGTGTTTGACTTGTTGAGGGGCGCCACCCCGGTTTGCAACGATGGACGGCAATCCGGCCGCACGGGCTTCCGCCACCACCAGCCCCTGCGTTTCAGTGGTGGATGGGAAGGTGAAGATATCCGCCGCCGCGTAAATCGGATCAATTTCGGCGCGGGGAGTCGGGCCGGTGAAAACGGTTCGATCCGCGATACCGAGCGCGGCCGATTGCCCTCGTATCTCATCGAGCGCCGGGCCCAATCCTACCAGTACCAGCCACGCATTGGGGATCGTTTTAAGTGTAACGCTGAAGGCGTTCAACAATAGATCCAGATTTTTCTCTTTCGCGATCCGGCCCACGTAGAGAATCATCGGGTCGTTTGGCGGGATCCTTAGCTTATTTCGTGCGTGGGCGCGGGCTTTCGCGTCTATTTTTCCTTCGGGCGGCAGCGGCACACCGGTCGGGATCACCGTAATGGGCGATTCAACCCCCAATCGCCGAAGCGACTGCTCCGCTAAGTGGGAAGGGGTGATCACCGCCTGGCAGCGGTTATAATAGCTGGGCAGCCACCATTCAAGCAGTTCGGTTGTTGCTGCATTGGGAAGCACCGGAAGGTAGTGGCTGTACTCGGTATACAGCGTATGGAAGGTTGAGACAAGCGGGATCGCATTTTTTTTCGCGATGCGTGCGCCCAGCAAACCTAGAAAAAAGGGGGTCTGAGTGTGCAGGACGTCAAGATCAAGCTGTGGGATCTCCCTCCTCAATCGTGGAAACCAGGGATACGGCAACGGATAATCGGGATTGAGCGGCGTCACAATGGATGGAACCCTTAAAATATTGGGGGAGAGATCATTATGATCGGGGAAATGCGGTGCAAACACGTAAACGTGATGCTTCAGCTTTCGCAGCTCCTCTAAAACCGTTAATACCGAGGTGGAGACCCCATTTTGAACCGGGTCGAAACTTTCCGTCAAGATACCAATTCTCACTACGCTACTCCCAACTCAACTGGTCACCCGCCTTTGCAGCGTCGCCATCCAACGATCCACCCGGCAGCTCAACGATCCACCTCGCTCCACGTACCCAAGGCGATATCCGCGATGGAGGGATGGAGTTGATAATCCGCAAAATTCGCTTATGTTGATCGAGAAACAGAATATCGAGCGGCTGCCTGACCATAAAGGTATGCACGCTGCCACCGCCCGCTAAAACCAGAGCCGAGCCATCACTGAAATCACGCACTCCCATCAACCCCAATGTTCGCTGGATAATCGTTTCCGCAATATAGACTTTGGTTGCCAGCGTTTTTCGGCTGGTTTCATTCTGCAAGTTTCCGGGAGCTCGTCGGCCTCTGCGCTTCCAAGAACGATAAGAGTTCATTTAATTTATGCATCGGCTGGTCTGATTTCAGCAAGAGTACCGCTTTTTGTGGCCGACCCGTCTTGCCGATTACTGCTACTTCAATCATACCGCTCTTTTCAGTGGAATTTGGTACCGAGTTTGCCGGAACAGCGTGTCTCGAGGGCAGCAGTAGTCCGGCGATCGCACTGCGTCGGCTTTCTCGATCGGCAGCTAAAGAAAGATCATCTTTCACAATCGGATCGGTGTTGAGAAGACTCACATTAAATAGGCGGTTTGGGGATTGGCATAGTTCGGATAGCTCAACTATGGTCAGTGGCACGATTTGAGGCGGAGCGCTTTCGGGCATTTTGGGTGCTTCCGCTACCACCTGCGTTTGCACGCTTACTTCTCGGACCGAGACGACCGGTTTTGATTGCTCAGCGACCGGCGGCGGAGCAGTATCAGTGACTTGGTTGATTTTGCCGGCGCCGGGATCGTCGGGATGGGCCGGTTCAACAACCACTTCCGGAGCCTTTTTGGCTAGAATTTGCGGCAGATAATCTGCCAAGTTTGGAAGGCTGTTATCACCGGTGATGACCGGGGGTTTAAGCGACAGCATAGAGGCTAGATTTTCAGCCGCGTTGGGTTCGGTCGGCTTTATCACCGATGAAGCTCGATTCGCCTCGGGCTCGGGCGCCTCCGTTGAGACCGGTGCCGCCTGCTCTTGTTTTTGTGGAGCGGGTGGCTTATCAAGGAACTGTTGATCGAGCCAGGCTTGCCAATCTTCAACTCTCATTTTAAATACCCGGTTCCTCCTATAGGTAGGATACCTGAATTTGCTGATTTCCGAATGTTACCGCTCGGCTCGTTAAATGATCAGCATCGCGTCACCGAAGCTAAAGAAGCGGTAGCGTTGGCGGATCGCTTCCTGATAGGCATTCAGAACCGGCTCAGTGCCGGCAAACGCGCAGACCAGCATGAGCAGCGTGGAGCAGGGAAGGTGGAAATTGGTGAGCAGCGCGTCAACCACCTTAAAACGGTATCCCGGTGTAATAAAAAGATCAGTGTTGAAGGTGCCCGGCTGTACGGCGCCTTGATCGTCAACCGCTGTTTCCAGTGCACGGACGCAAGTGGTTCCCACTGCAACCAGGCGGCCGACCCGTGTATTGATCGCTTGCGCCGAAGCAGCCGGGATATGGGCCGATTCGGAATGCATGCGGTGCTCTTCAACCGAGGCGGTTTTAACCGGGCGGAAAGTGCCAACTCCAATGTTTAAAGTGATATCGGCAATCGCCACCCCCATCGTTTCGATGCTATTGAGAATCTGCTGGGTGAAATGCAGTCCGGCGGTTGGCGCAGCGGCCGAACCTCCTTCTGAAGCGTAGATGGTTTGGTATCGCTCGGGATCGCTCAAGTGGGCATGGATATAGGGGGGAAGCGGTGTCTCGCCGGCGCATTCCAGAATATGCCGAGCATAATCGTCTTCCGGCGTCACAATTCGGCCACCATCCTCCGTAATTGCCGTCACCTTCGCCCACGCCGAGCACCCACTGTCATCGAGACGAATTCGCTTGCCGATCGGAGAGCGCTTTGCCGGCCGAACGATGACACGCCAGCCATCTCTATCCTGTCCGATCGAAAGCAGCTCGATTTTTGCTCCGGTTTCGGTGGCGGCAAAAAGTCGGTGCGCAGTTACGCGGGTATTGTTGCGGACGAGTAGATCGCTCGGGTGCAACCAGCCAGGTAGATCGGTAAACTGACGATGGTGGATTGCGCCGGTCGCCCTTTCCAGCACCAGCAGACGGCTCTCCCCTCGTGGTGGGGACTGCTGGGCAATCAATTCATTTGGAAGATCGTAATGGAAGATTTCAGTGCGCATTATTTACCGGCGCAAGGTGGCGCTGATCAGCCACAGAACCAGCGTCAGGACGATGCTGATCAATATGCTGGTTCCAAGCGGGAAATAAAATGAAAAACCGCCGCGGCGCCAGCTCATATCGCCGGGCAGCGAGCCGGGGTTCGGCAAGCCCGAGCGCACCCAGAGATGACCAATCAACCCGAGCAAGCAGAAAAGCAGCCCAATTCCAAACAAAATCTTAGGCCAAACTGGTGGACCGATATGCATGATCAACCGCCGATCTGATTCATATTTCTTCCCACCGGCAGCAACCCTTCTTCGACGTAATGCTCTTTTGGCTTATGGAATACCACCGTTCGGAAGAGTTCGGTCAGCTTTTCATCGCTAGCGCCGCTGCGGATCGGATCACGCAGGTTAATCTCACCGTTTGCCATCAAACATGGGCGTAGAAAACCATCGGCTGTCAGCCGCAAGCGGTTGCATGCCTGGCAGTTAGCGTTCGTAATCTGGCTGATAAAGCTGATGGTACCCACGGCACCGGCGTATCGAAAAGTTCGGGCCGGCCCATTTGTCTTAATCATGGTTGCAGACAGAGGGCCGCAACGCGACTCAATGCGCTCCCTGATCTCCTTGGTTGGCACGAAAAGCCGTCTCAATTGTACGGCATCGAGCATTCCGAGAGGCGGACTGGATTCCGGCTGTTTGCATAGCAGGCGGATGGTCGGAGCGTTTGAGTTTGGGTACTGGGACGGTTGAGAGCCATTTCGTTTGAACAAGCTATCGGTCAGGAATGGCGAAACCACCTCGTCATCCGACCAGTTGATCGGCATCATCTCGATGTAACGGATATCGAACGGGCGATGGCGAACCAGCTCCGCAAAGTCGGTAATCTCATCGTCATTGATGTTTCTCATAACGACCATATTGATTTTTAAAGGCCGCAGCCCGGCTTCATAGGCGGCGTCAATCCCATTCAATACGACTTCCAGGCTGCCGCGGCGGGCGATGCGCTGAAATCGGCCCGGCTTTAATGTATCCAGGCTGACGTTCACCCGTTGAAGACCGGCTTGCGCTAGGCTCTGAGCGTACTGAGCCAACAACATTCCGTTGGTCGTCAATGTGGTCTCTTGAATGCCCGGTGTGGCAGCCACTTTTTGGACGAGCTCCACGATATCGCGGCGAACCAGCGGCTCGCCACCGGTAATGCGAATTCGGCACATCCCCAGGCTTGCCGCCACGCTGACGAGCCGCTCGATCTCTTCATAAGTTAAGATATTCTCCTTCGGGGCAACCGATATTCCCTCCTCCGGCATGCAGTAGATGCAGCGAAAATTACAGCGATCGGTGACGCTCACCCGCAAGTAGTCTATTTTACGGTTGAAGGGATCTATCAGTTTCATGGTATTTCAGCGCGAGAGTTCAGTTCTCTGGGCAATTTAGGCAGGAGTCCCTCACTACCTGCCTGTGCCAGGCAGATAACTCTTTTCCCAATCCTAAGAGAGGACCGGTGAAGGAGATTGCTTCGCTTCGCTCGCAATGACGCCCTCCCCCCTCGCGGGGGAGGGCCAGGGTGGGGGGGTGCGATCAATGCGGTCGAAAATCACTCCCACAAAACTGAACTCTTTCATTTCTGCGCAATATTTTTAATAATAAAGTATAGTTCCTAAGTCTGGAATGAGTCAATCCGGTTGGCCCTCAGCGATCAGTTGTCAGCGGACAGTCCGGAAGCCGGAACTGAAAGCTGACCGCTGCAATCTAACCTCGACCGAAATGAGTGAGGTAGAACCGAGTCTCATTGGTGAGTATTTGATTAAACTGAATTCGTGCACGGCGCTCATGCTGCTGGGTGATAAGCACCGACCCACCGTAACATAGGATCAACAGGCACGCCAGCGGCAGCGCGAATTGCCGCAACCCGTTAATTTGACCGACCGTAAAGGACGTTCGCTTCCGCCAGCTCGCGATCGTATTCCAGAGGAACATGGCAAAAGGAATAACCGTCGCCACGAAATAGAATAAAACGAGGCCGATGCTCAGGTGAAATTTCGCAAAATAACCGGCAATTGCTAGGTAGACAATGAATGCAATAATGGCAAGTGACAGCAAAAACAGCCCGATTGCAATTTCGATAAAAGTAACATCCAGCAACAGTAAGCCGGTGTCTTGAAGTAGTGGGTGCTTGCAGATAAACGCTCCAATTGCCCCGATGACCAGTGCGAGCAAGAACCAAAGAACTATTACGACCTCGATTGACCCGACAACCGTTGAAACGAGCGGTATTTGGGGTAGGAAGAACGATGCGATATATATCAGCCCGACCAAATACACTACCGACCGAATCGGACGATCCCCTCGCGCCGAACGCAGACGGGTCAGGAGCGCTGCGGCCCCGCCCAAAATCAATAGCCAGATCGCCATGCCGATAATGATACCACCAGCCGTCCACAGAAACATCAGATTGAGGAGCGTCTCCATTCCCACCAAGTTGTGTTTACGAAAGATCTGAACTATTTGGGAGTTCAATTTATCAACTGCAGCCGACTCGTGCTCCACCCAGGCCGCCTCCACCGGGTAACCCATTTTCCGAAGATAGCCGGTATATTGAACCGCCAATAGTTTGCTATGCGCCATACCGGAAATTTTTATAGGTGATGGATGATAGTGACCGTCCGGCTCAGACAATGCAATCCCACTAATCGCCCAACCAACCATAATGTCGAGGAGACGGTGAGATCTTATGCACATCAACCGGCCAAGATTAAAAACGGCATGACGGATTGCAATACTATTCTTTAGATCACCATTCCGCTGTGCCAATATCGCCTCCGAGACCCCCATCCGTGCCGTTGAGCGAAGAATGATTGCGTCATCGCTACCTAAATCAAGCCCTGAAGTCAAAGTGCTTAGAGCCGCCACGATGCTGCGTTTACCGAACGCAGCATATGCAAGTCGGGTTTCCCCCCGCAAGATATACTGCCGACCGGAATCCCATTGGGAGCATTTTGAAACTCGCAGCAACATCTTCGCCGCCGCAGTGTCCCGGTGAAACGTAAACAGGATTGCGGCGCGCATGGCCGGGTAGAGAGCGTTGACCGGATCCAGCTTTTCGCCCTTGGCCGCCAGCCGATTCAGCCAGTCGAGCCAGCGCCGGTTTGGGCCGGGACCGAGGGTCGTTATTGGCTCCTCGATATCGTCATTTACTGGTTGTGTTCGGCCCCATTCCGGCTCAACCTGATCCGGCGCGGCGAACGATAGTGTCGCTGCTATAAGAGATGGGTTTTGCGGAAAGCGTTTCAGTAGTTCACGCAACGCCTGGAGCGTCGGCGTCGGGATGTTGGGTGGAGTCCAGGAGGTGGAGATCGGCAATTTTAACTTGTGTGGCCAGTTATAATGCGGCCCGCTTATTTTCCACGGCGGGTAATTTTTCCAGGGATAGGGTAACGTGGCTCTGGCAAAGATACAGGCCGATTGAAGCTGGACATCGTTCTGATGTTGCTCGATCACCCGGCTTAACGAGCGGTCATACCATTTTGGATTTTTCCGAGTTAGACCGGCCGAGGTGTTAAAAATATTGGGCACCGACACAAAAGCCGGAACTTTAGGAAGTTCATTTTCACCCAAAACCCATGATTTGGACAGTACTTCCGACTGAGCGACCACGATCCATCGGGTGGCCGGTGAGATCAGTAGTGCGGTCAGTGCGGCCAGCGCAGCCAGCGCTGCAATGACCAACCAGGATTGGAAAATTTTGAACGATCCCATCACCCTACGCCCCCGTTAGCGGGTTATATGATATAGGCCGAACGCACCAAATGAATACTAGCCCCTTATTTCTTGATTGTCAAGCAATTCTGGAAAAAATTGAGTTTTAAGCCATTAGCGGTTGAAATGGAGCAGGATATAAACGGATGTGCGGTGTACTTGACCATGATTTTTATGGATACGGCCTGGTCAATTTTAAACCAAAACTTAACACACTGGAGGCTTGGTAATGCCAAAGAAAGTACGATTAGGGCTCGTTGGCAGCGGCGGAATGGCGAAAGCGCACTTACCCTATCTCACCAAGATGGAAGGAGTGGAGATCACCGCCTTCTGTGATCCGATGCGGTATAAAGCGGATAAGCTGGCGGCCGAGCATCACGCCAAAGCTTTCGACACGCCGGCCGAGATGCTGGATTCGGTTGAGATGGATGCGCTCTATCTCTTGCTGCCGCCATTTGCGCATGGAGAGCCAGAGCGAGAAGCGATCGAGCGGAAAATCCCCTTTTTCATTGAAAAGCCGATCGGACTGGACCTTGCCCTCACGCGAGAGATCGCCCAGGAGGTGGAGCGGCAGAAAATCATCTCCTGCGCCGGCTATATGAATCGCTACCGCAAATCGTTGCACCGGGGTAGAGAGTTGTTGCAAAATGATCCGGCGGCGCTGGTCTTCGGCGGATGGATCGGCGGCTCGCCGAGCCCGCAGCCCGGGGATGATAGCATCAAATCCTGGTGGGTTCAAAAATCAAAAAGCGGCGGCCAAATCGTTGAGCAGTGCACCCACACCTTCGACGTGCTTCGCTATCTCTGCGGTGAGGCGGTTGAGGTTTTTGCGCACGGCGCACACGGCTTCAACAAAAACGTTTACATGTACGACATTGATGACGCAAGCACGGTCAACATCTTGCTGAAAAGCGGCGGGGTGGCCAACCTGATGTCCACCTGTGCTGCAAATGGCGGGGGTGGGGGAGTCTCTTTGAATCTCTACTCGCATGATACGACCCTCCAATACACCGGCTGGGAGCACTCGGTGGTCATTCGTCGGAAGGGAGTTGAGGGTGTCGAAGAGATCAAAGGAGAACCCGATATATTCGGAGTGGAGGACGAGGTGTTCATCAGCGCGGTGCGCACCGGAGACGCATCTGCCATCCAGTCCCCCTATCCGGATGCCGCTCGCACGCTGGAGCTTACCTTGGCCGCCAATAAATCGCTGGAAACCGGGAAGCCGGTAAGCATATCGGCCTCTTGAGAAGATGTTGAAAAAATGGTAACACCCACCCGGTCATCATTCCGGAGCTGCAAAACGGAACCTGGAATCCAGACCATCGGCCTCCCAGCCTATCGCTAGGCAGGGGACTGGATTCCCGCCATCCACTCCACTGGAGTGGAGCCATGCGGGAATGACGAATCGGCGGGCTCCAGCGAATTTTTCAATAACCATCAAAATCACGTGGGCCGCCATTTGTTAGTCAAGTGGCGGCCAGTTCATTTTTTGCAAAGAGGATCGGCTATTCGTAAGGGGCGCTTCCGGTATCTCCATTGGGATGCCCGCCGTTCCAGTTAAAAATCCGGCCGCCCAATCTACCGTACAGCGCATTATGATGGCTCGAGGCGTAGTGGGCGACCTTTAGGGTCACAGCGTGGCCATCGGCGGCGACCACATTCATTTTGCCATTGTGGGGTGACGGGTAGGCTTGCGGCCACCAGGCGGTGTCCCAGTAAAAATCGAGCGATTCACAGGTCTTTCCAGCCGGCCGGCCCCGGATTGGGCCGCTTTCGACCAGGAGGGCGGTCTGATCGGCTAGCTCCAAATTATCCAGCGGAAACGGCCCCTTAAAAAATACGTTCCAGAACCGTTTGTTCAACGCGTAGCTGTGCGGGTAGGGAAAGTGGTGAATCGCTTGAATGCAGTGCGGCGCCGGGTTGGCCGGGCACGTATTCAGTCCCCGCTGACCTAGATACGAACGAGAGATGTCCACCCAAGTTCGGTAACCGTGCGGTGTCGAGTAATCGGGCGGCATCAGGCAGCCGTTGTGATCCTGAGCGTAAAGCAGCAGCGCCTCCGAGATCCGGCGCAGATTGCTCAAGCACTCCACCCGATCCAGCTCGTAGGTTCGCCATGCAAGCAGTGGTGATGCAATCGCCAGTGCAACCGCACACAGTGCCACCCACAGTATAATCTTGCGAATAGAGCGACCAGCTCTAACCATAAATGCGCTCATCGCCGGCTCCCTCTTGAAGTGGTGGTCTTGGATCGCCCAGCCGGTTTTTTCTTGGGAGGGAGCGGGTTCATTTTTTTACGTTTCGGTCGGGAGCCTTTGGAAATGGATGGTGGACCCCATAGGCGCGTAAGGCGTTCCCGCCCGAAACGGCTGCGTCCCCAGGCGACAAAGCACAGCGAGCCCAGTATGACCGTAACGGTTGCGACTTGAGCGGCGTTCATCCCAGTGATATCTGATGTTCAATTCGACTGATAAGAGGATCCTTCTGCCGGTAAAATCTCAGTTGGATGGATTAAAGCCATCCGGGAAGTATTTAACCCGCACTTTTTTGTACTCCTTGGTGCTGTAAAGCATAGTGAAATTTTCGATGCCGGTTTTTTTTGAGATTTCACCCAAGACGGTTTCGCAGTCGCCAGTAGTGCGGCCATGCACCATCGAAAATAGGTTGTAGGGCCAATCGGGCGGATAGCTTGGTCGCTGATAGCAGTGACTCACCGAGGCGTAGCGAGCAATAAGGCTCCCCACGTCTTCCAGCTTTTCTTCAGGCACGATCCAAACTCCCATCGCGTTCGCTGAAAATCCGGCGTTCCGATGGCGTAACACGGCGCTGAATCGCCGCATAATGCCCCGTTTTTGGAAATCGGCGGCGTATGCGAATAAAACATCCTGCGGGATGCCGTACTTTGCGGCCAGCGCCTGGAATGGGCGCTCCACGATCGGCATATCTCGCTGCAGAACTCGAACCGCCGCGATCTCATCCCGTGTTAAATCCTGAGCGGAGCGTATCCCACTGATGATCGGTCCTTCTTCTTGCCGAGCGGCGTCCTGCTCCCCGGTTACATCGAGCTTCACGCCGATTTTAAAAAGGCGGAGGGTGGGCAACAACAGCGATTTTTCAGCACCCGACTCCGATTTCAACCGATCAACCTCAGACTCAAGGCTCTGGCTGCGATGAAGGGTCAGTGTGAACCAGAGGTTGAAGGCGTGATTGCGGCGGTAGTTATGGCTAACCCCGGGGTGGCGGTTAATCACGGCGGCCCCAGCATCAACCCGATCCGGGTCAAATTTCATGGCGACCAGGGTGCTCTTGTAACCTAAGCTCCTGGAATCAAAAATGGCCGATATTTGACGGATGGCGGAGGATTTCATCCGTTTCACCCGCCCAATAATAACTGCTTCATCCAATCCCAGCTCGGCGCCAAGGTTAGCGAAGGGTCTTTCCACCACCGGAAAGCTCCATTGGAGTAGATTAAGCAGCTTCTTATCGTATTGATCCAGCTCCGATGGATTCGTTTCTATGAATTGATCGCCATCAGCGCCGCATACCGGACAGTGCGGCGGCGGCGTCTCCCCATTATGTTGATACTCACATTCGTAACATTCCCAATGCTTCATCGAGGTTCCTTGCGATATTTTGTGTATCAACATGTTACCCTCTCAAAGGCGGTATGACAATAGAAAAAGGGAACTTCAAGAGAGCTAATCGGATAGAGCGGTGGGATAAAGAATTCATTATCGAGCAATCAATGAATGGTCGAAGGGAGAAAATCGGGTTGGGTAAACGAAAGAGTTCAGTTTTATGGGAATGATTTTCGTTCGATCCGCCGTTAAACTCCTTCCCCCTCCTAGGGGGAAGATTCTATGATTTTTGTCAAGCACCAAGTTTTGCCGTAAGAGTTCAGTTTTGCGGGAGTGATTTTTGTTCGCGCCCACCCCAGCATTCCCCTAG
>JAKBZR010000166.1 GCA_021842405.1 bacterium | reverse complement strand
CCAGGCTATCGACCGATTTATCGAGGCCTACAGCCAAGTCGCACATCCCTTTGAATGGAAGAAGGCAATTGTCCACCAGGGTCACCTTAAACATAATTATTCGGATTTATGCAAGTAAGTACTAGCCTTCCTCCACGGAGGAGGGAAGGGGTTATCAATAATCAAGTTGGGGAGTCGGGCTGGAGAATAAACCATGCGGTCGAAAATCATTTCCGCAAAGCTGAGATCATTTTTTCTCGAATGTGAGCGCTCATTTGCCGGCCGTGCGGGTTGCTTTTAAGCGAAGCGCGTTGGCGATCAAATTCACCTTTCTCATCCGATCCACCAATTGCCATTTAGGTTGATCGGCCTCATCCACCACTCCGAACGCGTAGTGCTCCCCGTAAACCAGATCGGGACCATGCCCTGGTCCACGGCCGGTGAGCGGCTCGTTGCGGTATTCAAACCAGCAAATCCCCACGCAGTAGGGGTTAAGGGCGGCGTCTGCCGTCCACTTTTCATAGAGCCGTCCGGAATCGGCATCATCGGTGGCATAGACCCCATAGCGCCCGAAACCGCGCAGGCCGTCATACCAGGCGGGGAAGGAGAACTCCCCGCATAGAATTGGCTTGTCGGTCGAGCGAACCAGCTTCATAAACATGGGGTCGGCGAACTTCATCGCGTAGCGGTCATACCCGATCACATCGCAGTTCTTGGCGATCAGATCCCAATCCGATTGATTTTGCCACCACCCCGGCACGATCCAAAAACCAAAGTAGAGATGGTTTGGGTCGAGCGATTTTACCGTTTTGTAGATGAAGTGATAATACCGGTCGGCGTAGTATTGCCGCAAAGCCTCTTGATCGGCGGCAGGTGGATTGATGGTCTCATTATAGACCGCATCCAGCGTCTGAGCGTTCAAGTTCCAGGCTTTTATCATGGCGGGCAGATCGTTGTGATAGATCGTTTGGAGCGCGTAATCAACCAGTGCCCGTTTGGCCGGCACCGCACCCGACATCTTGAGGATATCCTGTATCTCGCTGGTGGTGATGATTTCGTCGTACTCATTGCCGAGCGACCAGCCCACCACATCGGGATCGTTGCGGTGAGGCGAGATTTGGCTTGCCAGCACCTGCCGAAATTTAGCTCGAACGGCCGGGTCAAAGATATCGGGGTGGCGGGACAAAATCGGCACGCCCGCGCGTCCCAGCACCGGGACATAGGGCAAGCCCTTAATCCGGTCCCACTTGCCGTCGCCTGAAAATCCCCAGACCTTCAGCCGCTGGATCGTCAACTGGGTCTCCTTCTGCTGCCAGTCGGCCGCGCCGAATTTGCGGATCAGGTTGCAGGTTCTGAAGGCGAGGTAGTGAATGCCGGGCTCGCTTCCCCAGCCGTTGCCCCAGGCGACTGCGTAAGGGCCGGTTTTCGGCGGCAGCCATTGAAAAAGATACTCGCGGCCGGTGATCGGGGTGGCTTCCCAGGTCAATTGGGGTGCGCTGCAGACACCGCGGTAAAAACAGGGGTTGCCGTTCGGTGTAATGAGCCAGAAAAAGCCGTTACGACGCACGATTCGGAAGAAGCCGGTTGCTTTTAAGCGCCAGCCGGATGCGGTGTCTCCGCCATAAGGATCGGTATGAGGAGGCATTCCCCAGCGATGGAGGATCTGCTCTTCCTGTTGCAATCCGCGCTTTAAATCGCCGTTGTTATGAACCTTGTGGGGCCAATGCGCGTAACGGCACTGGCCGTAACGGTCTATAAACGGCGCGCACTGCTTTAAGCCGGGAACCGGATTGATGTGAAAGCGGATGCGGATTACGAGGGGCTGATTTGAAGCTGTTTTCCACGGGATATGTTTGGCCGGGATGCCCGGCTCGAAAAGCACCAGCGGCAGCGGCCGCTGGCCGGTATGAAATTTCATCACCAGCGGCTTTTCAGCGCCCGACTGGATGGTGAATGACTCCTCGGTAAGGATGTAGTCGGCCTGACCGTTAGCCCAGTTGGGCATATCGTGAACCGACAGGTCGCCGCCGGCCGGCACAAAGCCACCCACGCTCTGCCCGACCGACGCATCGTTGATCCAGAGGCCGGCGCTGTTTGGGCTGATAACCGCCTTCACCCGATAACTGACGCCCAATGTCCACTTCGGAACGGTGGATACGAATCGCCAGTTTTTACCATCTCCCACCGCCAGGATGAGCTTCAACGATTGGAGCTGGCAGGGGGTATCGTCGGGCGAATTGTCCTCCACATCCACGTAAAACCCGCGATCGCTGCCCCAGTCGTATTGGCTTGCGAAGTAGAAACGGTTGCTGCTGGCAATCGCCGGCTTTGTCAGCAATCCCATTGCCAATAAGATAAGAGCACATAGGATCCACCTCGCACCAACGAGGATCGTCTTTGATGATTTTTTCCCCGTCATCCGTTTAGACTCCTGTCCTGTTACCACGCTTCCACCTCACGCGCGTGGTGTTCACGTCGCGTGGAGCCGGTTATTATGCGGCTTCCGTTTCCACTTTACTAGGCAGCTTGCTTAGAACCAGCTTTTTCAACTCTACCTTGTTGCTGGCATTGTCAATGTCTATGCCAACAAGTCTACCGGAAGCGTCATAATCTAGGATGACCCCTTCTGAAATTTCGCGGCTTTCTGTACTCGGACGTTCGGACAGGTCAATGTACAGTGAATCAGTATCCGGATAGTAATTCAGTTTCATGTTCATGGTTCCCTATGTGCCAATATAGAGTGAGACACTTTCCTTATCTTTAATTAGTGTAGATCAGGGCGGGAAGGAGATTGAATTGAACCGCTTCAACAATTAGATGACTTATGTCAGTGCGCTGGCTTGCATGTTCCGTTCGAATGTGATTGCGCAGACATTACCTTTGGCATCCACGTCAAGTATGGTATTTTCATCTAGGTCTTTAGACTCCGCTATACCGCTAGCGCGGAACTCGATATATAGCGTATCAGTGTCTTCGAAGTAACTGGCTTTCATGGCTTGTACCCTCTGTCAAAAAACGCGCTGTGTATAGCTTCACCATCCGATAGCAGGATCACCCGCAAGATTGTTCTATTTTTTTATCACGATAGACGAAAATTTACCGGATGTCAAGCGATTTTTGGCAATAATTCTAGAAATGGGGATTCCTATCCCCTCTACTGATCGGCGATGCCATGACTCATTCGGGGCTTCTCAGCGGTCTGAATAGCCACCATTAATTGAAGGAACTAGCTTCCATTCATTGCGGGTGGAGGACTAGTACTAAGTTGCATAAGTTCGTCATATATGTTATACTATTAGTATGTCACGCCAAGCTACCGTTATTAAGATGTCGGAAGACGATC
>JAKBZR010000165.1 GCA_021842405.1 bacterium | reverse complement strand
GCGCCTACTGCACCGATTTACGCGTCGGTTCCCCCTTCCCGCCTCGGGAAGGGGGACAGGGGGTTAGGTGTTAAAACAGTGAGAGTATTTTTACATTCAACTCCTCACCCCCAAATTACCCACAGAAATGAACTCATTCCTAGCCAGCCAGAATCGCTTCCAATGCACACGCCCCTAGCGGTGCACAATTTCTTATTCAACGGTGACGCTTTTCGCCAGGTTTCGGGGCTGATCGATCGGACAGCCGCGTGCGTTCGCGATATGATAAGCGAGCAACTGCAGCGGTACCAGCGCAATCGCCGGCATCAAGGAGGGCGGTGCAGGCGGAATAGAAATCTGGTAATCGCTGCCGTCCGGGACCGATTCTCCCTCCGTATGAACGACGACCACCGTCCCGTTTCGGGCCTTTACCTCTTTGAGGTTGCTCCAGAGCTTGAGATTAGTTGTTGGTTGGGTTGCCAGCCCAATCACGACCACGCCCGGCTCGATCAGTGCAAGCGGGCCATGCTTCATCTCTCCGGCGGCGTAAGCTTCCGCATGGATGTAGGATATCTCTTTTAGCTTGAGCGCCGCCTCCATCGCGGCCGCGAAATCATAGCCGCGCCCCAAATAGATGAAACAAGACCGGTCCGCCAACCGATCAGCCAGCGATTTTATATGCGGCTCCCCTTGTAAAGCGCTGGCTATTAGATCGGGCAGCCGCTCCAACTCATTAACCAGTAGCGGACGTGAAACACCATCGTTCAAAAACGGTGCATCAATTTGTTGCGCCCAGTGGATCGCCAGCAGATGGATAACCGCCAGTTGCGCGAGATAAGCCTTCGTGGATGCCACCCCGATCTCGGGGCCAGCCTGGGTGTAGATAACTCCATCCGCCTCGCGAGCCAGCGTGCTGCCCATCACATTAACGATGGCTAGGGTGTAAGCTCCCCGCTGCTTTGCCTCCCTCATGGCGGCTAAAGTATCGGCCGTCTCCCCAGACTGACTGATCAAGAGGACTAGCGTCTTCTCATCCACCAGTGGATCACTGTAGCGGAATTCGGAGGCAATCACCGCTTCAGTCGGAATTCGAAGAATCTGTTCCATCAACCGTTTGCCGACCAATCCAGCATGGTAGGCAGTACCGCACGCTACGATTTCAACCCTCTGAAAGCGGCGCCAATCGGCCGGTGAAATGGTCAGACCTTCCAGTATTGCCCGATCATTATCAATCCGCCCTCGCAGCGCGTTACGGACCGCGACCGGCTCTTCATGGATCTCTTTTAACATATAATGAGAGTATCCGCCCTTTTCAGCCTCCTCGATGCTCCAGCCCACTCGTGTTGGAGAGCGATGTGCTGTCTTTCCGCTGATGTCGGTCAAAATGACTGCCCCCGGTGTGACGACCACGACGTCTCCATCCTCCAAAATCAGTACGTCCTTCGTATAGGGCAATACCGCCGGAATATCGGAGGCAATGAGTTTCGAGCCTTCGGCCAGGCCGATCACCAGCGGCGAATCTTTCCGCGCCACGATGACCCCGCCTGGATACCGGGTCGAAATGACCGCGACGGCGTAAGATCCCTCCACCCTCCGCAGCGAGAGACGTACCGCCTCGACCAGGTCACCGGCCTCATGCAAGTAGTGTTCGATGAGGTGTGGCAACACTTCGGTGTCGGTCTCGGAAGAAAACCGGTGACCCATTCGCTGAAGCTCATCGCGGAGCGGGCCGTAGTTTTCGATAATGCCGTTGTGCGCCACCGCAATTTGACCGCTGCAATCCTGGTGTGGATGGGCATTAGCTTCGGTCGGTTGGCCGTGGGTAGCCCACCGGGTGTGCGCAATCGCCACCGCCACATCCGGCACATCCCCACCCAGCCTATCGTGCAACCGGCTGATGTTTCCGGTAGCGCGGACTACGGCGATATGGTTGTTTTGGGGATAGGCAATTCCCACCGAATCGTAGCCGCGATATTCCAAACGCTTTAGGCTTTCAAGCGCTATTTGAATGGCTCCGTCAGAGCCGATGAATCCGGTTATGCCGCACATTGCGGGTTTACATCCTTTCGATTTTCATTACTTATTCAGCGGCTGGCTATTCACTGGCTCAACCTCGAATAGGTCCAGCGAGCCTCCCGCGTCACGAAATTGGCGAATCAGGCCGTTAATAGAATCTCGTTGCTCAGCGTGAAGCTGACTCGTGATGAGCTTCACGCGACGATTACGCAGCAAGCCGGCCGGCGTATAGCTCCAGGGATGACGACGCCCGATTTTGCTGGCATCAGCCACAATCATCACCTCCGGCACGTTTGCCAGCAGTTGGCGCATCGAGGCGGCTTCCTCGCTTCGCTGTGAGCTCAGATCAAGCGAGCCCTCATGCGATTGCACCACGATCCCACTCGCCCCTACAATGGCCAGGGTGGGCTGAAAAGCGGTCGTCCGTTCGTGGGAATAAAAGGCACAGTCGTCGGCATTGTACACCTCGCCCAGAGCGCCGATGATGAGCCCCACACCAGTCAGCTCCAGCAGCGACGGCAAACTGTTGGTAAAAACAATCAGGTCCCGCAACCGGTTTTCAACTCTTACCACCCGGCTAATCTCTTGGGCGACCGCATAGGTTGTGGTGCCAGCCGTAATCGCAATCGCGCTGTTGTCGGCTAAGAAGTTGACGGCGCACCGGGCGATTGCGCTTTTGACCGGCCAATTCACATCGAGCTGGTTTGAGAAGTAGCCGTTTCCGAAATCGCGACGCCGGACCACCACCATGCCACGATTGATCTCCACACCACGAGCGCTGCTCAAAAGCCGATGCAACTCATCCACATCGCGCCGGATGGTTCTCTCATCCACGCCAAACCGCGCCGCCAACTCGTGCAAGCTGACCGGTTTTCCTTCTGTCAGCAGCATTTCGAGCAGCTCAAATTTCCGAATCGATCTTTGATCTGTCATGATTGGCCTTAAAATAGTCATTTATTTAATATTATTGACACATTATAGTGAAGTTATATCATATTGTCAATACTAGTAACAGTTCAGTTTTGCGGGAATGATTTTCGTTCGCCCCCACCCTGAGTCTGGGAGAAGAAGGGAAGTCTTGGGAGCGCGTTAGGCCGACCCCCATCCTAACCTTCCCCCTAGGAGGGGGAAGGAATCCGGACTGGGTCTTGGCGATTACTACGTCGCACCCCATCCTCGCCTTCCACCTTAAACTTGTCCTACTCTCTTCCCCCTCGCAACCGTTCCGTGCTCCTTCCCCCTCCTAGGGGGAAGATTCTATGATTTTTGTCAAGCACCAAGTTTTGCCGTAAGAGTTCAGTTTTGCGGGAGTGATTTTTGTTCGCGCCC
>JAKBZR010000079.1 GCA_021842405.1 bacterium | reverse complement strand
TGTGACCGGATCGGGGTCATTCACAATGGCAAGATGATGGCGCTCGGAACGCTCCCCGCTTTGAGAGCATCAACCGGCGAAACCGCGCTGGAGCTGGTGTTTCTCCATTTGATCGGAGCAACAACCGCTTCCGGCGTGGGAGGTCTCGATTAGTAGGGGCAAATTACAATTCGCCCCTACTATCGCATCTGGTTTAGGGAAACTACAATCAGCAGTCGGGAATGCCTGGTTATTGATATGCCGTGTTCGAGACCGCATACACAGCACAATCCGCCGCCGAATTTCACCGATTCGATCGGCCTGAGAACGAACAATTTCAGGTGTCAGCCGTCTATTCAATTACGTGAAAGCTTAGAAAATTTCAATATAACAGAAAGTCCGTCATATTGAACATCAGACAACGCATTTTCTTAGTGGGTTGTCCGCGATCGGGAACAACCCTATTACAATGTTTGATCGGTGCACATTCTGAAGTTGCCACCTATCCGGAAACGGGGATGTTTTATCACACAATCCCTCGGCACGCCTTGGCGAAAAGGCTTCAAATTGCATCACGAGGCTCACGGGCACGTTTCATTGAGTTTACCACCGAGATCGGGCGGTCTGAGTTGGCCGATCGCTTCTCCACACCATTTCATTCAATCGGCGAAAGCATTTCAATCTGGACAAAACTGCTCGACGATCTAACCATTGAGCAAGGGAAAACTGTATGGCTGGAAAAAACGCCGCCGCATATTGATTTCATCCCGGCCATCGAGCGTTACGTGCCGGATGCACGGTTCATTCACCTCATCCGAAGCGGCCCCGATACGATCGCCTCGATGTGGGATCAAGCGGAAAAAGCGAGGCAAAGGTCTGGAACCGCCTGGAGCTTGAACGATTGCATCAATCGTTGGGTCTCCGCCGTTCAGGTAAGCCGAAATGTCCAAAACCGCCTTCACCACCTCATTTTGAGATATGAAAGCGTCGTCGGTGAAACCGGAGCCATTTTGACGGAAATATGTGATTTTATGGGATTGAAATATGAGGTGGAGATGCTGCAGCGATACCCCCTGGTGGCCCGAAATGTGGTTCTGCCATCTGAACAGGACTGTAAGGCGGGCGCCAGTCAGCCGATTCGAAATGTCAATCGCCAAAAATTTGGGAAGCTGTTCAGCGAGCAGGAGCAGAGGTACATACTGGAGCGGATCAGGGCGGTTGAACTATCCAAAATAACGGAAGGGGATTCCGTCTTAGGGCGCAATTTGGGGGCGTCGTCCAATGAGACCATTTTGGCCGATTAGCTCAAATGCTTTGGAGAAGGCTGAATCACCGATCCACTCCCGCGTTTTTTTGGTGGGCTGTGCGCGCTCCGGCACAACGCTGCTGCAGAGCTTGCTGGGCGCGCATCCGCAAATCGCCACCTTCCCCGAAACTCATTTCTTTCAGCGTGCGGTTCCCGGCCGCCGATTGGCGCGCGCCATCGGCCTCTCCTCCCGTTACGCCCCGATTCAGGTTCATCAATTCCTCCTCGAAGCGGGACATCTTAATCTGGAGCCCCTGTATCCTCGCCGCTCACTTTTTCTGAGGCGGAGCACGGCCGGCTTCATTCGGATTCTCGATGCAATCGCTCAGGAACAAAACCGTTCCATCTGGCTTGAAAAAACGCCGGGTCACCTCTACCACATCGAGACGATCGAGGCGCTGGTGCCGGAAGTTAAGTTCATCCATCTCATCCGCGCCGGCCGCGATGTGACCGCCTCGCTCTATGCGATCACGCGTGAATATGACAACGCTTGGGATCATCCGATGACGGTTGATGAGTGCATCTATTGGTGGGTGGATGCCATCCCCCGGAGCGCAAAATACGTCGGCCGACCGGGCCATTACTACGTGCGATACGAAAATTTGGTCGAGCAAACGAGGGAAGTTTTAGTTCCGATATGCCAGTTTTTAGGCTTGGAATATGACGATGAGATGCTGACCCGCTATCCAAAAGTAGCCCGCGAAATAACCGGCCAGCATGAACCATGGAAGTTGGGCGCTGAGTCGCCGATCAATAAGAGGGTTGCCAGAAGCTTTGAAAGCGTATTCAACGAGGAACAACGCCGATATATCCGCAAGCGGATAGACCCGGTGGAGCAGGAAATCAACGGTTGGGGGATCGAGAGCTTAACATTTAAGGCGGTAAGATAAGAGCATCTCGATACCCACTAGCTAAACCCGAGTGCGCTTCGTTTCGGTATATCCGATGAGGCGGAGCCGATCTGACATCGTGTCGGCAAATGTGCTCAAGCTCGGATCACGGCGGTAAGCGTATGCCCGCTCGGATTGGATGAAGCTTGCGATATGTTCGATTTGAGAATGCGATAGGTTCAGCTCTGCAAAGTGAGCGACGAGTTCAAGCTGCTCAACCGGGTTTTCAAGCAGATCTTCATATTGGATCTCGAGTCCGCGATGTCCTAATCCTTGCAGGTGATAACGCGCCCGCTCGACGTACTCTTCCCAAAGCGAGAAGCAGCCGGTCAACGTGATGCATCGAAGTGAGGCGAAGCCGCGTTTTTTGGTGATCAAAGAGTAAATTCGGCGGCGGTGGCGGAATGCCATTCCTCGCCGAGCCAACTGATTTTGCTGCATGGCCTTCAAGCTGCTGGCCACGTCAACCCCATGTCGAACGATATGGATCACTCGCGCGTTGGGAAAAACGTCGAGCCAGAGCGGGAGCGTGTAGGTGGTTCGAGGATCTTTCCAAGCCCATGGAATATCGAGCCGGCTTAAGCTGCGATATTTCAAATACCTTCGCCAGCCCAAAAAGCTTGCGATACGAGGGGATGAGGTCGAGATTCGGAGATAATCGGTTACCAGATCGCGGATTTCTTTATTTTCTAGCAACAGATGGAAAGGTTCGGGTTGATCCCAGCCGGCGCTGACCTGGTGGAACATCCAACCATTCAACCGCCTGAAGAGGCGTGCTTCGCAGTGACGGCCGCCTCCCTTTCCGACAAAGACACCCATCTCACCCAGCATCCGAGTCAGCATAGTGGTGCCGGATCGGAGCATCCCAATCACGATTATCGGTGGTCTCGTGTTCGTTCTAGGCATAGTTCGCACACTATCAATACGACTTCGCTTCATACATCGTGACAACGATTGAAGCGAGCCGGCTTGCCTTTCTAAGAACGGTTACCGATATAACCTATTTTACTTCAAACCCGCGTTTTGGGTCGTCTCTGGCGGCTTGTATCGGGGGAAGATGCAACGCGATGACCGTTTGCGGCTCGGCGGCCGTTGTGTCCGTTACCATTATGCCCGTTTTTCGGGGCTTTACTGTCTTCGAGCTTGGGTTCTGGTTCATATTCACCGGAAGCATCGCTCATAGTGGATTGCTCCAGCCGCCCCTGCCGGAGCTCCTTCACGCGCCGTACCAGTGAAAGCAGAATGCCAAATACGGCTGTTAAAACGCCAAACCAGACCAGGTTTATGTAGGGTTTGTTCGTAACTTCAAGAGCGACTTCCCATCCCGGCGGTGGCAATCCCGGCAGGTTAAAGGCGATACGGGCGGTGGCAAAATCAGGTCCAGGCGCGCCGTTCAGCGACTCAAGCAGCACTTTACCATCCATTTGCGGCACATTAGTATTCAAGTAGTGCAAGGTTAAATTGCGGCCGATCTGGATGCCGGGATCGAGCGGAACCGCCACCCCCTGCGGGGTTTTCAACAACAGATGGATCCAAAAGGCGGTGCCCGGCTTTCCCATCCCGCCCACGCTCTGGTGGCTGACATATTTTACCGTGTAGGGGCCGAGCGGAAGCGTTTGGCCTGGCTTGATATTCAGGCGTGATACCTGAAATTGGGCCTCCACCGGTTTGCCATTATCGCCCAGTATTTCGGCCAGTCCAACGTAAAGATCGTGATTCCAAAAGCGTTTGATCGCCGGCCAGCGCATCATATCGTCATCGCTGGAGCCGTGCGGGTTGATGAACCAGCGCGGATAGACATTAAAAGAGGCGGGCACGGTATCGCTGTTGGGGCCGGAAGGCGGAGTAACCCGAATATCAATCGCATTCTTGGGGTCGAACTGGGCGGCCGGCCGTGTCATTTTTACAAAATTAAAGGTATAGCCGAAGGCGGTGGCGGGCTGTCCTTCTTTCAGTAAAATCGGCTGGCTACGCTCATAGACGTTGGTTAAAATGGCGCCCACAATGATCATCCCGAGCCCCACGTGACTGATCCAGCCGCCGGCCAGAATAGGTCGCTTCATCAGAAGCCGCAGCGCCAAAATGATATTGGATAGAATGGCAAATGTCCCCAGCGTGGTAAGGGCGAGCACCAGCCAGCCGGGGGTGCCGGTTGGACCCGTTACGCGGTTAATCACCCCGATTAAAATCAGCAGGCCTATCGCCAATGCTCCAAACCAGGGCAGAGCGACCTTCTGTACAAACCGCTCCGGGTTGGTGCGGCGATAGCTCAACCAGGGAACCACGCCCATCAAGAACGCAACTAGAGCGACCTCCGGTGAGACGGCGGTGTTGTAAAAGATGGGCAGCACCGCATTGGGAGTGTGGTGAAGCCAGCTATCAATGAGCGGGCGAATGGTGCCGATGCAGATGATTACACAAGCGGTTACGAGAGTCAGCATGGCCAACACCAGCGCCGAATCGCGGGAGAAGAAGGAGTTTTCGGATTGAGAGCGTTTCGGCATGCTGCGCCAGCGCGATATCCACAAGATCAGGCTGCCCAATCCGTAAACGATCAGCATCGTCTCCAGGATGATCAGTGCGCTTTTGCCGATATCATCAAAAGCGTGCACCGATAACAATTGACCCTTTGAATCCTTGGCCGCCAGCGCCCCACTTCGGGTGAGAAATGTGCCGAGCAGCCATAACCAGAAGGCAAAAAAGCTCAGGAATAGGTTGGTGGGCACCATGGTTCGGCGGGATCGTTGAGAGATGAAGCCATGAATGAGCGCGGTGATGGCCAGCCAGGGGAAGAAGGAGGCGTTTTCCACCGGATCCCATGCCCAGAATCCATGCCAGCCTTGAGTCTCATAAGCCCAGTAGCCGCCCATAAACAGCCCCGCTCCCAATGTGGCGCATGAGAGGAGCGCATAAGGAATCACCCGTGGCACCCACTCGTCCCAATCTTTCCAGATCATGGCGGCGATGGCATACGAAAACGGCACCGCCAGTGAGCTGAATCCGAAAAAGATGGTGGGGGGGTGAATGGCCATCCAGTAGTTTTGCAGCGAGGGGTTTAGTCCGGCGCCGTCGGGGGGAGCCATTACGCCCGGTGGGAGCCCTCCCCTGAGCAGCTCATGGGCCGTGAATAACGAAAATGGAGTCTGCTTTGCCAGAATAGCGCATAAAAATCCGATGACGGAGATGAATATCGGCATCACGCGATTTTCATAGGCGCCCGCCTTCCACATCAACAGGATGCCGATCAGGCTTGTCCAGACCGCCCACAACAGGAAACTGCCTTCCTGACCCGACCAGGTGGAGGCAAATAGGTAGAAGGGGCTGAGGTCTCGAGCAGAATGCTCCCAGACGTATTTGTATTGAAACTCGTGGTGAGTAATGATCCAGACCAGCGAGGTGAAAGCGGTCAGCACCGATACCGCCGCGATCAGGTAACTGACGCGAGCCAGCCGAATCAGATGGCGGGATCGATCGGGAAGGCGGTGTGAGGCGATATAGAGCAAGATGGCGCTGATGGAGGCGAATAGCCCGACCCATACGGCGCTCGGTCCCGGATTCACGATGAGCTCCTTGAACCCAATCGGCGGTCGTTATATTTTGAAGGGCATTTTATGATAAGATTGTCGGCATGGAACAGGCCGTTGCGGTAGATGCCGGTGGCGGCGGTATCTCGTGCCGAATCGAACGCATCCGGTTTGGGATGAGGGTAGACGATCTCCATCGTCTGATGCTGGTCGTCCTCGATGGAAAAGTAGAGCTTGCCTTTTTGTGGATCGTAATGAACCGTGTTTTTCAGGATTCGGCCACGAACCTGAACCGGTGTGTGGGCCCTTTTTGCCTCAGCGACGGTGACGTAGGGGGTTAAGCTGCCACTGAAGGCGTACATCGTAAAACCCAAAGCTCCCACGATCACGAAAAAGGCGATGATGTAAGTCCATTTCATAGATCGTCGTGCTCCTTGTCTTGTTGCTCAAGGTGGTGGAGCCGAAAATCTACCCGTAGAATATAGAGAAACAGACCGATCCATATTACCAATGGAACGACCATTAAAACGGTCATGATGCAATTAGCTCCCTTTCGGTTTTCCGCTCCTGCAAACGCGCGAGCCTTAACCGGATCTGAAACAGCCAGACATAAACGCCCAGAAAGCCGAGGAACGAGCTCCAAAAAACGATTTTATACCGAGGCGACATCCCCTGGCGGCTGAAGAGCGTATCGCTCGGATGCAGTGATCCTAGCGCCGGTATGCGCGGGATTACCCAAATGAGGAAGATCGCCGGCACAATGGATATCAAAACATAGGCGGCCGATAACATGGCTCGCTGCTCCGAATCGACGACCGCCGAGCGCAAAACGAGATAAGCGGCATAGATCAACAGCATGATCACAATGGATATTTCGCGCGGGTCCCAGTTCCAATAACTGCCCCACATCACGCCGGCAAACATACTTCCGGTGATGGTGGCTAACACGCAAAACAAAAATCCAAGCTCCATTGCAATTTCAATCTTGCGATCTACCTCTCTGTTTCGGCGCTTAGCGAGATAAACGATCGAAAACCAGGTTGCCACCATGAAGGAAGTGAAGGTCAATTCAGCCTGTGGGACGTGAAAGAAAATAAGCCGGCCGGCGTTGCCGTTGAGGGTAAAGCCGAATGCGCCATGAACCCATTTAAAGGCGGCCACGATGACCACGCACAGCCAGAGGCCAACCAGCAGCTTCCATTCGAGGCCGGGCAGCTTCGTGTTGGTACGCCTATTTTGGGGTGTACTGTCGGCGGTCATAAAGCTCATTATACCAGAAGTGGCGCCTCCTCCCCGGTGACATTGCTCATTTTATTTATTCCTTCTACGAATTGCTTGCCCATTATTGATCCCATATAAAGGGAAATAGGATGGCCGACATGGCAATGATCATGATGCCGTAGGCGAGCAGGCCACCAATCTGAATGGCAATGACATCTGTTGGTATCTCTGCGATCAGCGTTAAACGGGTGGCGTGGAGAGCCACCAGCATCAACGGCATCAAGATGGGAAATCCGAGCGCGCCAAACAGGGCTCCCTTTCCGCCCGCCTTCGCTAAAATGGCGGCCACGATGGTCGCCGCATCACACAGCGATATTGCCCCGGCTGCCAGCACTGCAATGAGGGCAAATGGACGCGCCATACTCAGGCCCAGCATCAACCAGAACAGCGGACCGATAACGACCGCAATGACGGCGGTTAAAAGCAAGTTGAAGCACAGCTTACCGGCTAGTACCGCCCCCGGCGGCGCCGCCATGCGCAATGCAATCTCTGATCCGGTCTCCGTCTCGTGAATGAATACGTGGCTGAGGCCGGAAAACGCGGCAAAGAAGAGGGTGACCCAGAACAGAGCGATCTTGACCATCGGCGGAGGCTCCCCGGAGGCGGCCGCAAAGCCGACGATCAGCATCGTGGTGACCGAAAACAGCAAGATCGAATTCAACGCGACGCGCGTCCGGAACTCCGACCGGATGTCTTTAACCAGGATGGCCCAGGCTGCACTGAATAGGCTAAATTGGCCGGTTGATCCAGTAGACATCGGTGCCCCATTCCCTTTCACGAGGTTCATTGGTTGCAATCATCGCGACACCAAGTAGGCGGTGCTTTTCTAAAATTTCTTGCACCAGCCCTGCCCCTTCTTCATCCAGGTAGCTGGTTGGCTCATCGAAAAGCAAGATGGGGGGATGATGCAAAACGGCGCAGGCCAGCTTTAAGCGCTGCCTCATTCCGGAGGAGAAATCGCTGACGCAGTCCCGCCCGCGACCCTTCAGCCCGACGCGGGAGAGCAGTCCGGCCAACTCATCATGGGAGAGATGCAATCCTCGAACCGTTGCGAAAAAGGTGAGGTTCTCCACCGCGGTCAATTCGTTGTAGAGCGCGAGCTCCGGTGAAATGTAGCCGATCGCGAAGCGGGCGGCGGAAGGATTGAGCCGCCTTCCCGCTACCGTGATCGAAATCTCACCCGCGCTGGGTCGGATCAGGCCGGCAGCCAGCTTGAGCAGCGTGCTCTTGCCGGAGCCGTTGGGACCGGCCACCACCAACGTTTGGTGTTCAGTAACGGCCAAACTCAGGTTACGCAGGACGATACGCCGCTCAAACCGCTTGGTCACCGATTGGAATCGAATGGCCAGTTGAGCCTTTTGTTCCTCATCGGAAAGCATAACATTCGATTCGCAAGCTCGTTCCAACATGGCGGCGATTATACCTTATCGCTAACCAGTGCGATATGATTTCCTTCCATAGGTAAGAGTTCAGTCTTGTGGAAGTGATTTTCGTTCGATCCCACCCCAACCCTCCCCGCAAGCGGGGAGGGAGAGGGAGTTTAGCGGCGGTGCTTTTATCTTGCCCCCCAGTCCCTCTTAATCCCCTCCCCCGTTTACGGGGGAGGGTTAGGGTGGGGGTGCATCCAATATGGTCGTAAGTGATTCCCACAACACTGAACTCTTATTAATTGTGGGTTCGGGATAAAAATTTGAGGGTATGATATTCCATATATGCCGGTGAAGAGCGGTTAGTTTTGAAGGAGGCTTCGATGAAAGCGAAACTTATTCTGGGCCTTGTGAATTGCGTTCTGTTGGCCGCCATTGCCGGTGCCTGCTCGCGCCCCGCCCATGCGTCCGCCCCGCCGACCGTCTACTGGCTGGATATGAAGGGGATGAGCTACAGCCAGCAGTTGGCGACGCTGGCGCTGGAAGGGATCGTGAACCGGAGGGGCCCCCTGTTTATGGTGGATAGCCGCACCCTATTCTGGCAGTGGCCGCCCGCCGACGAGCACTGGCGTGACTACTATTCCGCCAAGGGATTTCAGTTTAAAGAGCTGCCCGACCTCGATGCCGCCGTGTCATTATTCCGCCCCGATCTACAGGGCGTCATTTTGTACGATCCGGCGCTGGACGCAAGCCGTTACATCGCCTGCACAATGGCCGGCCTGCGCGAAGCGATCCCGATACCGCTCTCCATGCGGAGCGGAGCGCTCGCCCAACTTCCGGTGATAGCCGATCTGCGTAACCGGTGGCGCAGCGATGACGCGGCCTACCGCTGGGCCATCCAAAATCTGGAGCCGCTCTGCGCGAAAGATATGGCGTTTTCGTCCGGTCGCACTCATCCGGGCGTTGAGCTGGGCGGCGATCAATCGGTCGTGCTCGGCTTGGATTACGCGGTGTATCGGGGGGCCTTCTGCTTTAATCTCTCGCCGGCCGCCAAACCCACCACCTTTTACAACACCTCGATACCGGGCTATCCGGACCAGGCGCGCCTCATGGATGAGATTTTAGGGCAGCTCCATCACCCGGCCGCCGTATTCGGCTGGGCGGAGCCGGAGCCGGTCTATGCCCGGCGCCTTAGTCGGGACGGCAGTTATGTGGAGTGCGCCGGCGCCCCCAACCTCAGCTTTCAGGCGGCGGTGGGGAAGGCGATCCCGGCTTTGGGCAATGGGGGCGATGACCGGCCTTTTCAACTGCCTCCCGCGCCGCCTACCAAACTACGACCGATCGCCTATGTTACCTTTGAGACAAACGAGGGAGATACGCCGAAAATCGCCGCTTCCTGGCAAGCCGGCGCCTGGCTCGATCCTAGTCGCGGTAAAGTACCGATTTCGTGGGGATTTAGCGCGATCTTGGCTAAGGATTTTCCGGCCCTTTACCACGCTTTCGCATCCAGCGCCACCCCGGCCGACGGCTTCTTCTCCGGCGTAAGCGGCGGCGGATACGTGATATTGAACGATGTGTCCGATTTGGATGCTTATGCCAAAGAGACCGGCAAAGCCCTAAAGCGCGCCGGTGAAGTGGTGGCCGATGTGTGGGAAGACGGTTATCATCCAAAGAGGCTTGAGCGTTACGCTCGGCTTAGTGGAGCGTCAGGAATTTCCCATGATCCAGTCGCCGGTCACGTGGGTGTCGAATACCTGCCCGACGGCACGCCGGTCATCTTCCCTGATGCCTCGATCTTTTACTACAGCCCTCCGTCGCCGGCCGTTTTTGCCAAGACGCTCCAGCAAATCGCCTCCACTATGCCGAAGCCCTGTTTTATTGAGGCTTATGGCGGATTGGACCCAAACGCCCCGACCTGGTACAAAGAGGTCGCCGACAGCCTCGGACCTGGGTTTCAGGTGGTTCGGCTCGATACGATGGTTCAATTGGCCCGCCAGGCCGGCAAGCTGACCGTTGTAAATGCGCCGCCTACGCTGGCAATCACCTCTTCATCGCTCATCACGGTGGCGCTCCGCAATCAAAGCGCCAATACCGCTTCCACCCAGTTGGCTTGGAAAGCGCCGGCCGGTTGGCAGGTTACACCGATGACGGAACCGCCGAATGATCTTCCGCCGCATTCCACCTCGATTGTGAGATTAAAAATCGTGCATTCGCCCAATGCAGCGAAAGGGGATCTCGTGTTGCGGGACGCCGCCCGCGGTCTCACCTATAGGTTAACGCTCTGTCCGGCGAAGCTGCTGTGGGAGAACCGCTGCGCCGATCCGACGGATTGGCGCCCCTGGATCACATCGAGCCAGGCCGCAAGCGTATCGTTATCCAGGACCGGTGTGGTGCTGCAATGTCCGAACAGTCAGCCTTACGCGGCGGCGGAGCTGCCGGTATCCGCCAATTTCGGCGGCGGTCCGCTTTGGCTGGAAATCACGGTCGGCAAGGCCACTCACCTCTGGGCGCTGAAAGTGAGGTCGGCCGGGGTCAAGGCGGACATCACCCTCATACCGGATACATCCGAGATCGGCTCGGTTCGAGTTAATCTGTCTCAAAAGACCGGCTGGAGGGGAATGAGGCGGTTTCGGCTGATCTTGTTCGCGAGCGGACCCGGCCAAAAAGTCTACCCGCTCCGAATCAAGCTGTATCGCTGCGAGCGATGAGAGGCCGAACAGCAGGTAAGCGGCGGCAGCGGAACGTGTCATTGCGAGCACCGCGAAGTAAAAACTAATCGGAGTCCGCCGCCTCGTCATTCCCGCGAAAGCGGGAATCCCTCCCCCCGGTCATTCTTCCACTTTCACCGCTCCAATAGTGTAATAGACGTCATTCCCGCGAAAGCGGGAATCCATTCCTTCGGTCATTCTCCCACTTTCACCGCTCCAATAGTGTAATAGACGTCATTCCCGCGAAAGCGGGAATCCATTCCTTCGGTCATTCTCCCACTTTCACCGCTCCAATAGTGCAATAGACGTCATTCCCGCGAAAGCGGGAATCCCTCCCCCCGGTCATTCTTCCACTTTCACCGCTCCAATAGTGCAATAGACGTCATTCCCGCGAAAGCGGGAATCCAGTTCCAAGCTTGCCGGTAGGCCTGGATGCTGATATTATACTGTCATTGCGAGAAGCCGCAAAGCGGCGACGAAGCAATCTCCTTCTTAAAGAGCGAATGCCCCCTCATCGTCGAGCCCCAACGGGAGGATGCCTCTTTTTAGAGATTCCTTTTATCTCGATCCTAGCAGGATCGGGATGGATCAAACCACCAACCTCAACTTTTAACTATGGATGACACAACGCCTTATATATTATCGTTTAAGCCGATATTCTTTACGATATAAATAAAATATGCCAGGTAATTCACCGATAATAATAACCGGTATAAATAACCACGGAGATTTTATTATAAACCCGTACAATATTAAATAAATCACTATACCACCTGTTAGAGCCAAGAATACAAATAATATTTTTCCTATCAAAAATATATACTTCCGCATATCAAAAATATAAAGCATTAATGTGTACGCTAATGCGAAAGGAGACATAAGTGCAAATAATAACACAATCGTAAAACCTTCTCCTTCTTTGTCACTACTCCCTGTTAGCCTTGTCCAGATGACGAATATAAATATTGGTGTTAATATAGTTAAAAGGATTACTATCAACCATTCAATTTGATCTCGTCTCGGAGGAATCTCTTTCATTTCCATAGTGAAATCTCCTTTAAGTAGACATCTTTCCCGCTGCCGATTCCCCCTCGTCAAACTTGGAGAAAGAGGCAAGGGAATAAGGCGATTTACTTCCTTAAGTGGTTGTTAAAAACACTATAATTCCTCCGGAACTTCATGCCGGGTCCCAAAGTGGAACCCGGCATCCAGAAAATCGGCATTGGACTGGATTCCCGCCATCCACTCCACTGGAGCGGAGCCATGCGGGAATGACGCAGTGGAAGACTTCGGCGAGTTTTTCAACAATCTCTTAAAACTTACCGGTTAAAATCGGGCTGCCGGGACCTGCCTGTTCAACTCGCTCACTCCTCAACGATGGCCGATGGAAGCGCACACTTTACCCAATCGTTAACCAGTAAGGAGAACAAGAAGGTCAGTCCGATCATTGTCGCCATTGTCATTATCGGAAGCGCAGTGAGTCCCGGCATTCCGAACGTTATCAATATCGCTCCAACCAGCATGTCGGCTACGATGGCGATCATCAGGGGGCGACTGGGGCGCGATTCCCAAAAATGTTCGCGCTCCCGCACCACGAAAATGGTGAACAGTCCCGAGTAGAAAAGGATCCCGAACGTATAGGTGTGAAGCCGCTCTTTCGCCAATGCTGAGCCGCCGCCCAGACCGAAAAAGTGCATCCCGACCCACAAAATAACCAACGACTCAACCACCGTCATCACGCCCAAGATGACCCCGGAGCGAACCAGCGTCCCAACCTCCCAGTGATCCGGATTTTTCGACCAGCGGACGTTATCGGTGGAGAGTGAGAGGGTTACAAAATCAACCAGGAAGAGCAGCAACACCATATCGAATACCGAAACCACGTAACGATCGGTGATTAAAAAGGCCACGCAGACGAAGACCACAATGAGAAAGGTCTTAATGACCTTATTTAAAATCCAGGTGACGATCCGCTGGTGTATCATTCGGCCGATCTGCACCAGATGAACGATATCCGACAGCCCTTCGTTGGTCAGCACGGCGCTGGCTGCGCCCTTCGCGACGTCGGTGGCATTGCTCACCGCGATGCCGACCTCCGCTTGCCGCAGGGCGGGCGAATCGTTGACCCCATCACCGGTCATCCCAACCACGTGCCCTCGATGTTGGAGTCCCTTCACGATCACAAACTTGTCTTCCGGGTAGACATCGGCGAAAACATCGGCGTTCTCGGCGACCTTTCCCCCGTTGCCGTTATCGGGCGAGGCTTGCTTGACCTGAGCCGCCGCCGCCACCACGTTCCCTAATCCCACCTGTTTGGCGATCTCCTGGGCGATCGGCAGCGCATCACCGGTCAGCATCTTGACCGCCACGCCGAGCTCTTTGAGGTTTTGTATTAGCGATTTGGAATCGGGCCGGGGGCTGTCATAAAGCGCGGCCAGCCCTACGATGGCCGGCTTCGCCGTTTCATTTTCGGCCAGCGCCACAGCCAGCGTCTTGTAGCCGCGCTGAGCGTCGTTATGCATCTGATCTTCCAGCGCCTTCGTCTGTTCCGCGTTAAGGCCGGCCACCTCCGCCATGACATTGACGGCGCCCTTTAAAACCTTAAACTGCTTGCCGTCGTTTTGTATCAGCGCTTCGGTGCGCCGGGTTGACGGATCAAAGGGGATAAACGTCTGCTGAACGTAGCCGTTGAGATTGATCTGCCGCTCCTTCACCGCCCCAATGAAGGCGAGATCAATTGGGTCGTGATTCGCTTCCTGCGAGGCGAGCACGCCGTAGCGTAAAACATCCTCATCGGTGTAACCGTTCATCGGCGCCACCCGGCTGACCGAAAGCCGATTGGCGGTGATGGTTCCAGTCTTATCCACGCAAAGCGTATCCATCGAGGCGGCATCTTCGGAGGCGGTCAACCGGGTGATGAGCACTCCCTGTTTCACGAGCTCCATCGAGCCGATCGCCATCGCAATCGTAAACATGGCCGGCAGCGCGACCGGTATGGCGGAGACCAGCAGCACCAGCGCCAGCGTGAGGATCTTTAAGATTTGAATGCCGCGGATCAGCGAGAGCACAAAGGTGGCGGCCAGGAATATCCCCACCATACCCAGCAGCCAGGTGACGACCCGGAAGATTACCTCTTCGGTATGCAATTTCGGCGCCGCGGTTTGGACCAGCTCGGTAGTCTTGCCGAAATAGGTGTGGCTGCCGGTCAGGACGGTCAGTGCATTCGCCTCGCCGCTCTTCACAATAGAGCCGGAATAGAGGATATCGCTTTCGTGCTTATCCACCGCCAGCGATTCGCCGGTCAGCGCCGATTGATCAACCTGCAGCTTGCCGTCCAGTATCTTTAGATCGGCCGGCACGAAATCCCCAGCTCTCACCCGCACAATGTCGCCCGGCACGATTTCACGTCCGGCGATAATCGCCCACTCGCTGGAGCGCAGCACTCTCGCTTTAACGTGGAGCTTTTTTTTGAGCAACTCGACCGCGGTGGATGCCTTTTGCTCTTGAGAAAAGCTGAGCACCGCATTGAATATCAGCAGCGCCGCCACGATATACATATCCAAGTACTTGTGCAAACCCCAAGAGAGCAGGATCGTCGCTTCCAGCATCCAAGGGGTAAGCCCCCAAAACTTTTTGGCAAACAACAGGATCGGGCTGGTCTTCCGCTCCTGCACCTCGTTAAAGCCGTACTCTTTGCGGCGCGCCTCCACTTCCTGAGCGCTGAGACCGTTTTGAGGGTCGGTTTTTAGTCTTTGGATCGCCTCTTCATTGCTTAATTTGTCAAACTGAACTGGATTCGTTTCGCTCATTTTTTAAACTTCTTCTTGTTGAGATTAGCCCCTTATACGAGAGATCGGGATATTTTACAAGTGCAATGCTCTCATACCACCGGGCGTTGTAAGACCATCTTTATGGCGTATCGCTCCGCTGCGTAGACAGCTCGGTTGTAAATCAAAGGTTTCCCTGAAGATGATCGCACCACCCGTTCGATGCGCAGCACCGGGCTGCCGCGCCGCACCATCAGCCAGTGAGCCTCCTCACCTCGCGCCGATCCCGCGCTGACCGTTTGATCGGCTTGTACAAAGCGGCACCCGAGGCGGCTCTCCAGAACCGGATAGAGAGGAACCGAGCTGAAATCTCCATCCGTCAGGCAGGCGCCCCGGCTTAGGGCGATATAGAGTGAATCCACCAGTAACTCTAAGCCATTCAAACGGGTTAACCTTTTAACCACTTCAACCTGCTCGCCGGCGTTCAATTCAAGCGCTTGCATCAACATCGGATCGGCGCGCTGAATTTCAGTCGAGAGAACGGCAACTTGAGGGACCAAACCTTCTGCCTTCAGCGCCTCGTTAAATCCAAGCAGGCTGCCGACCGTGTACTGTATGCGGGGGGAGGAAACCACTGAGCTGCCGAAACGTTTGCGGCGG
>JAKBZR010000164.1 GCA_021842405.1 bacterium | reverse complement strand
AACATTGCAGTACTAGGGGAATGCTGGGGTGGGCGCGAACAAAAATCACTCCCGCAAAACTGAACTCTTACGGCAAAACTTGGTGCTTGACAAAAATCATAGAATCTTCCCCCTGAGAGGGGGAAGGCTAGGATGGGGGTCGGCCTAATGCATTCCCCTGCCCCCCTTCTTCTCCCAGGCCAGGATGGGGTACGAGTCAATCAATGGAAGAAACAAGGGTAAATATTAGAGTACACCCGTCTACCCCCATCCCGACCTTCCCCCTGAGAGGGGGAAGGAGCACGGAACGGTTGCGAGGGGGAGGGTTGGAGTGGGGGTGCATCCAATACGGTCGTAAATGATTCCCATAAAACTGAACTCATTCCTGAACTCTTACGTTTTGACGGGCGCTCATTTATCGTGATATAATGATTTATGAGTTGTAAAGTCAAGGAGATTGTATCGAATGTACGAAATTGAAGAAATTATCGCTCGCCAAATCCTCGATTCGCGCGGTAATCCAACCATCGAGGTGGATTGCTTCCTTGCCGACGGGGGCTTTGGACGAGCCGCAGTGCCATCGGGCGCCTCAACCGGCAGTCATGAAGCGGTGGAATTGCGCGATGGCGATCGAAACTATTACGGTGGCAAAGGGGTGCTGAGCGCGGTCAACAACGTCAACGAGACGATCGGCCCTGAGCTGGAGGGCCGGGACGCCACCGACCAGGTTTTAGTTGACCAAGTGATGATTGATCTGGATGGGACGCCGAACAAGGGTAAGCTGGGAGCCAATGCCATCCTCGGCGTCTCGATGGCGGTAGCGAAAGCGGCTGCCGAAGCCCTAGGCCTGCCCCTCTTTCGCTACCTCGGCGGCGTTTCGGCGCGAACCTTGCCGATTCCGCAGATGAACATCCTAAACGGGGGAAAGCACGCCGATAGTAACGTGGATTTTCAGGAATTTATGGTGATGCCGGTCGGCGCTCAGGGCTTTAACGAGGCTCTGCGGATGGGGGCAGAGGTTTTTCATGCGCTGGGAAAAGTGCTGAAGGGTCGCAACCTGGCCACCGGTTATGGAGATGAAGGCGGCTACGCTCCCAGCCTTAAATCCAACGAGGAGGCAATTCAGGTCATCGTGGAGGCCATCGAGCAGGCCGGATACAAGCCGGGAAAGGATGCCTACATCGCAATGGATCCGGCGGCCAGCGAGTTTTTTCACGAGGGGAAATACGAGTTAAAGGGCGAAGGCCGGAGCCTGACCGCGGCTGAATTGGCGGACTACTATGCCGCCCTTATCAACAAGTACCCCATCATTTCGCTGGAGGATGGTCTGGCAGAGGACGATTGGGAAGGGTGGAAAATCCTGACCAAAAAGGTAGGCAGCCACGTTCAACTGATTGGGGATGATATTTTTGTAACCAACACGGAGCGGCTGAAACGCGGTATTCAGGAGGGGGTCGCAAACTCCATTCTGATCAAGCTGAATCAGATTGGCACCATCACCGAGACCATCGAGGCGGTTGATATGGCCAAAAGGGCCGGATACACCGTGGTCATCTCACATCGTTCCGGTGAAACGGAGGATGCCACCATCGCCGATTTTGTGGTAGCGATCAACGGCGGTCAGATTAAAACCGGCGCCCCGAATCGCACCGATCGGGTGGCGAAGTACAATCAGTTACTCCGCATCGAGGAGATGTTAGACCAGACGGCCAGCTTTCCCGGATTGTCCGCTTTTTACA
Organism: bacterium; assembly: GCA_021842405.1. Lineage (GTDB taxonomy): Bacteria > Armatimonadota > Chthonomonadetes > Chthonomonadales > JAMCWF01 > JAMCWF01. The sequence goes on along the minus strand of JAKBZR010000164.1, from coordinate 1,709 downwards.
ACTTGAAAAAATAAGCGACGGCAAAAAACGAGGGAAAGGCTTGAAATCCAGTGAGAAAAAGCGCGCCCAATGCAACCAAAAAGAAGACCAAGCGCTCGAAGCCCGGCTGGGTACATCTCTTTCTACTGCTGATCGCGGCTGGATTGGTAACGGTAATCGGCTTCTGGACTTTCTCTCCGTATTCGCTCGCCAATAAGCTCAGCGAAGCTAATCATAAATTGGCACGGCAATTGCAGCGGAAGCAGCGTGAGAACCGCCAGCTTAAGATGCGGCTTTCACAACCGCAGAACAGCGAAATTCAGATGGAACTTCATGCGCGCAAAGAGGGCTATCTGGGGCCCCATGAGGCGCCGTTAATCATTGGCCGGTAGAGAAAGGCCGCGAGCGGAATGGCTGGCGGCCTGTTTTAATTTAATCGAACCGGGCGCCCGCGCCTCGATGATTCATAGATCGAGGTGATGATTTGCACGGCGGTGCGGGCATCCTCCCCCGATACGAGGGGGTGCCTTTTTTGCTGGATCGCCCAGACGAAATCCTGAATCTGGGGAAAGTGGCTTCCCTTGCTGACCGGAGCTTGGGAGGAGTGGGTGGAGACGGCCGGATCGCCGGTATCATCGCGAACCCCCTGCCACTTCGAGGGTTGATTCCCAAGCGACTGCCAGACGACAGCGGTTAAATCCATCCCTTCGGAACCTTCCAAGATGATGGTCCCCTTCGTACCGTGGAAGGCGTAGCGGATGGGTAGCACCTCCGGATAACAGCAGGTCGTAGTATCAATGCAGCCCAACGCGCCATTTACAAACTCGATGTTGGCGACCGCGACGTCCTCCACCTCGATGCGTTGGTGGCCCAGCGTGCCCACCTTGGCGCAGATGCTGTGGATCGGTATCCCCGCCATCCATTGAAAAAGGTCAATTCCATGAACACCTTGGTTCATAAGGCAACCGCCGCCATCCAGCTTCCAGGTGCCGCGCCAATCACCGCTGTCGTAGTATTCCTGCGAGCGCCAGAGCTTCTGAGAGAGGGTGGCATGAACCAGTTCACCGATCTCGCCGGATGCGATGGCCTCCTTCACCGCGTGGACAATTCGCAGCGTTCGGCGCTGGAAGATGACGGCTAAAGTGACCCCCGCCTGATCACACGCTTCGATCATCGCATCGCACCGCCGTAACGTGATGTCCATCGGCTTTTCCGAGAGAACGTGCTTACCGGCCGCAGCCGCCTGGCAAGCCACTTTCGCATGCATGCCGCTGGGCGTGCAGATGCAGACGGCATCCACTTCAGGATTCTTTAACATGCGAGAGAAAGAAAAATAGGCGCGCGCGCCGTATTCATCCGATAATTTACGCGCTCGATCCGGCAGTATATCACAAACCGCAACCAGCCGCCCCGATTCCGCTTTCTGAATTGCATCGGCGTGGGTTCTTGATATGACGCCGCACCCAACAATTCCGAAACCGATGTGACCGCTCATTCAAAGCGCCTCCCAAAATGGCTCAGACGAAGGGGGCATTCCGCCTTAACAATAGGATTAACAGCTTAAAGTGACCCTCCGCCCTGTATGGTTAATTTTAGCAGAAACCGAGCAAACCGGCATCACGGGAATGAGTTCAGTTCTACGGGCAATTTAGGCTGGTGTTACAGGACGGTATGTCTTGACCCCCATCCCAGCCTTCCCCCTAAGAGGGGGAAGATTCTATGATTTTTGT
>JAKBZR010000078.1 GCA_021842405.1 bacterium | reverse complement strand
CAGGTCGAATGGCGCGCGATTTGTCTCCGCGATCATTGCAATTGTATAAATAACGAACGGCACGATGCCGGTGCCCAGCCAGAACCAGTGCAGAATGCCGCCCTCCTGCGCCCTCACGATTGAGACCAGATTCAACGAGCCTGCCCGTAAAAGCACGCAGAGGATGGCAAGGCTCATCGCCAGCTCGTAGCTGATCATCTGGGCCGAGGATCGCAAGCCGCCCAGCAGAGAGTATTTATTGTTGGACGACCAGCCGCCCAACACGATTCCGTAGACCCCCAGCGAGGTCATTCCGAGCAAGTAGAGAACCCCGATATTCACATTTCCAACGATGAGAGGAAAGGTTCGCACGTCACCGTTCGAGAAGCGAAGAGTGATATCGCCGAAAGGAATCGTGGCGGCCGCCGCCAGCGCGGGAATCATGCTCATCATCGGCGCCAGGTAGTAGATCGTGCGATCCACGCTTTTGGGCAGCACGTCCTCCTTAAAGAAGAGCTTAACCCCATCGGCCATTGTTTGAAGCAGACCGCGCGGCCCAACCCGATTTGGCCCCAGGCGATCCTGCATCAGCGCGATGACCACCCGCTCGATCCAGATTAGGCCGGGCACGATCAACAACACGAAGCCGATGATACAGATGATGCTGATATAGGGAATAAATGGTTCCAAATAACCCGGAAAGACCATCACTTCTCCTCGTTGCGAGCGCTTGTCCGCAGCGCCCGCACTGACTTTTCGATACTACGAATGTCCGAATGCCGATCTATTCGGCCACCGTTACCTTCGCCAACGGTCTATATTCGACCGGTACCAGTTGGAGATCGCTCTTTGCCGACGGGTACTGCCAGCGAATCCCTTCATTGCCGAGTTTTTGAGGTGAGCAGTCGGCATAAAGTGGCACTGTCACATTGATCTCCCGCAAAATATCCCGCGCCGAAAAGTAGGGCAGCGGCTGTTCAAGCCTCCCCGACGCATCGGCAAATACGAACCAGTCGGGATGCACATCAGGTGATAGCTCAAACGCCTTGAATATGCGTTGAACCCGCCTCTCGCAGTTAGTATATGTGCCGTCCTTTTCAGCCACGCTGGCAACCGGCAGCACCACGTCGGCAAGCTCGGCGCTGGGTGTCAAAAAAAGCTCGCTGGCAATCACGAATGTATCGCCTCCTAGCGCCCGTTTCGCCAGATCGGCGTCGGTATAATGGGCAACCGGGTCGGCCCCCACCAGCCAGAGCGCCTTTAAGTTACTATCCGCTGCCGCTTCCAGCATCTGGCGCGTGTTCAGTCCCGGCTCCTCAACCGGTGTATAACCGGGCGCCGAATCGGGTAGCAGCCCCATATCCATCGCACCCTGGGCGTTGCACTGGGTGACCGGTATATTGACGTTGGCCGCATTACCGCTCAAGACGGCCAGGTTGCAAATCGCCTCGATGACGGCGCTTGCATCGGGATGCTCGGTGACCGCTTTGCCGGCGATGAAGGCGGTCTCGCCCGAAAAGATTGCATCGGCGATCCGCCGAATCCGCTCCGCCGAAACTCCGCTCTCCTCGGCCGCTTTCTCAATGCTCCAACCGGCCAGGCTCTTGATGAAATCGCCATATCCCGGCAAATCGGCGGCGCTCGGGTTTCGCTCGGCCAGTATCTTGATGATCCCGTTCAGCAGGGCAACTTCAGCTCCCGCGCGGTAGGTGACTTCCGGATCAGCAAACTCGCTGATTTGAGTTGCAGCGGGGTTGGCGGCAATGATCCGCCCGCCCTTAAATCGCCAGGCCTTTCGCACCCGTAGAAATAGGATCGGCTGCTCATTTACCAGGTCGCTGCCGATCACAAAGATCGTTTTCATCCTCTCGAAATCGGCGATGGCGTTGCCCATCGTGTGATAGCCTAACCGCGCATGGAGGCCGCTTTGAGCGGGGGGCAGGTATGTTCCCAACCGGTGATCCAGGTTATTGGATTTGAGAACGTTTCGGAAAAATTTTTGCAAAATATAGTTGTCTTCGTTGGTGCAGCGCGCCCCGCCGATCGCGCCCACCGATTTGCCAGCCTCTTTCAACCGCTGGACTACCAAATCCATCGCCTCCGACCAGGTGGCCGGCTGCAGCGCGCCATCGCGGCGGATTAACGGCGTGACGAGCCGCTGATCCGTTGAAACGTAATCCATACCGAACTTGCCCTTATCGCATGTCCACTCCTCATTGACCGCCTCGTTGAGCCGGGCGTTGACCCGCTGAAGCCGGCCTACGCGGTAGTCCAGCTTGATATTGCAGCCGTTTGAGCATTGGGTACAGATTGATTTCTGGCTGAGAATATCCCACGGGCGCGCCTTGAACCGATAGTCCCGTGAGAGCAGCGCTCCAACCGGGCAAATCTCAATTACGTTGCCCGAAAACTTTGAGACCATCTTGCTCTGATTGAACGTGTCAATATACATATCCGCGCCGCGTTTCAGGAAGGCAAGCTGGTGGTCGCCGCTGATGTCATCGGTGAAACGAGTGCAGCGCGCGCAGTGGATGCAGCGCTCGCGATCAAAGACCACGTGTTTGGAGAGCGGATAAGCCTTGGGGAAATGGCGCTTCTCCTCGATAAAGCGGCTGTTTTGCGGACCGTAAAAGATGGTGTTGTTTTGAAGAGGGCACTCGCCGCCGCGGTCGCAGATGGGGCAATCCAGCGGATGATTGATCAGTAAAAATTCCAGGATCGCCTTCCGATCCGCAATGACCTGCTCGGTCTGTGTTTCAATCTCCATCCCCTCTGAAACCGGCAGGCTGCAGGCGGTTTGCGGTTTGGGCATCTTCGCCATCGAGATGGTGCCATCGGGGCCTTTACGCGGAGTGGCGACCTCCACCAAGCACATCCGGCAGTTTGCCCCTGCCTCCATTGAGAGCTTCGGATGGTAGCAGAAAAATGGAATATCCACTCCTGCTTTCTTGGCTGCCTCAATAGCAGGGGTTCCTTTGGGCACCTGCACCGCGATTCCATCTATTTTTACGTTAACAAGGTCGTTATCGGCCATGGGTCTGATCTTTCCTTTTGGTCCGAATTAAAATTTGCGATTTATCGGGCCGGCAGTAATTCAAAATTGAGATTGAGACGGTTCGGTACCGGCGGCACAAAATTGTCCCCCAGCGGCGACCGTTTGTGCTCGATCCAGTACTCGTACTCGTGGCGGTAGTGCTTCAGGCTGCCCATTATCGGCCAAGCCGCCGCATCGCCCAACGCACAGTAAGACCGGCCGTCAATCCCATCGCAGATATTCATCAAGATATCCAGGTCGCTGGGGCGGCCGCCGCCGGAGACGATTCGGTAAAGGATTTTGTAAAGCCAGCGGGTGCCTTCCCGACAAGGAGTGCATTTTCCGCACGATTCATGGGCATAAAACTCGGCCGTCCTCAGCATCAGCGTAACGATGTCAGTGCGATCGTTAAAAACCATCATCCCGCCTGAACCGACCACCGGCAGCCGCATCGTCCGCATCCGGTACTGCACCGTCTGGCTCGCCTCGTAATCGAGCGTGAAATCCTTCGCAATCTCGGCTGGTATCAGAGGGACCGAGGAGCCGCCCGGGATGATCGCCTTTAGGTTGCCTCCGGTTACTCCGCCCGCCAGTTCCACTAAATCTAGCAGCGGCATCCCGAAGATGATTTCATAGTTACCCGGCTTTGCGATATGGCCGCTCAGCGAAAAAATCTTGGTTCCCTTGCTGCCCTGCGTTCCCATGGAGGCATACCAGGCGCCGCCGTTAACGATGATGTGGGGCACAACCGAGTAAGTCTCTACATTGTTAATCAGGGTCGGCTGATTCCAGGCGCCAGCAATGACCGGCAGTGGAGCGTGAGGAAATTTCAATCGGGGTTGGCCGCGTTCGCCCATCAGGCTGCTCATCAGCGCCGATTCTTCACCGCACTCATAGGACCCCGCTCCGACATGAATGTACAGATCGAAGTCGAAATCCTCTCGGCCCAGTATCTTTTTGCCCAGATAGCCCTTTCGGTAAGCCTGGTCAATGGCTTTCCTAACCATTTTCGCCGATTCCACAAACTCCCCCCGGATGTAGATATAGCTGACCTTCGAGAGGGTGGCATAACCGGCGATGATGATGCCCTCCACTATTTGATGGGCGCACTTCAGCATCAGCTCCCGATCCTTAAACGTACCCGGTTCTCCCTCATCCGCGTTACACAAGACATAATGCGGTTGATTGGTGTTTTTCGGAATGCCGTCCCACTTTATCCAGGTTGGGAATCCAGCGCCGCCACGACCTCTCAGTCCGGAGGATTTCACTTCGTTAATGACCTCTTGCCGCTCCATTCCGAGCGCCTTCCGCAGCGCCGTATATCCGCCCAGCCTTTCGTAGGTCTCGATATCCTCGATTCCGGGCTCATCGCGATGCTTTAATAATATCCGTGTTTCAGGCATGCCGTCGTATCCTCACCCAATCAAATTCCATCAAGCCGGCGCCGCTTCGCTGCCGCCCGGCGTCATTATTTTCACCAGCGCATCGGCCAGCTCAACCGGCGTATGGCTGTCGCTGTTGCGAAGCTGGTCAAGCAGCATGTCAACATTTTCAGCGGTTACGTTGCCGAAATACTGATCGCCGACCTGCACCACGGTGGCGGCCCCGCAGAAGTCCAGGCACTCCACCTCCGCAATCGAGAACTCTCCATCCACCGTCACCTCGCCGGCGCTGATGCCCAGCTCTTTTTCCAGTTTGTGCATCACTTCGTAGGCGCCCCGGACCGCGCATGAAAGGCAGGTGCAGACCTCCAAGTGATGCCGACCCCGCTTGCGGAAGTTATACATTGTATAAAAGCTGGCGACCGCCTGTACCTCGCTGAGGGGCCGCTCCAGCCGATCCGCCACCTCCTGCAGCGCTTCCGGCGGCAAATATCCATCGTACTCGCGCTGAGCGATCCAGAGCGCCGGCAGCATCGCCGCCCGCCGCTCCGGATAGTGGGTGATGATCTCATCTAGCTGCGCGATTGATTTTTGTGAAAAGCGATGACCGCCCTCATTGCCGTTGGTCTCCATTTACTCCCCAATCATAGTCGAATTTAAACCGCTGCGGTTTAATTCCATGCAATTTTTGGACGCTGCGGCAGTGCGTCTATTTGACTTGATATTTCAATACCATTTTGCGGTAAAGGTGGCGGCTCCTCCGATGCGTTCATCGAAATCGAGAGGAAGCCGGATCATTCAAATCTATTATATCTTATGGCGCTTCCCGTTTCATTTGCGTCCGTCCCTTCGATAGACCTGCCGTACTCAGCTATGGTTGCTTCTTCTGCGGCGTAGAGATCATAATGCGTTATTTGCAATGACATCCCTTCATGGGCAAACGTGGGTTGCTTGATTACCAGCAAGAACCTTGACCTCGCTTTCGAGCCGCCCTTCAAGTCTATCCTTTTCTATTTCAAGGTCGTAGCGCGCTTGAAGATTGAGCCAGAAACGCTCCGAGACGCTAAAATAGCGTGATAACCTCAGCGCCGTATCCGCACTAATAGAACGGTTGCCATGTATAATTTCATTGATCCGGCGCGGATACACACTGATGTCCTTGGCCAAACGGTACTGACTGATACCCATTGGATGTAGAAATTCTTCTAGCAATATCTCGCCGGGATGAACAGGAGCAAATTTCTTAACCACAGCAGTCTCCTAATGATAATCCGTGATTTCAACATCGTAAGCGTTTCCTTCAAACCACCGAAACACACTCTCCATTGATCATTGATACGAATACTGCTTTGGTCTTCACGATTGCCAGTGAGTTTTTCGAGACGGTTACCGGGTGGAACACGTAAATCATCCAGATGTTCTGCCGCGTCAATCATAGCAAGCTTTTTCCAAGCGCTGCGATGCAAGTTAGGTGAGAATCGCAGCGAGAATTGACGCGAGAAAATCTGCTCAGTGTCTTTGTCCCGGAATGTTTTTATCATAGCCGGCAAATAATGGCGCGTTACGCTACTGTTGTCAAGTATAATGCACTCGCCGATACTTACTGCCGCTTTCAGCGCCATAGGGCTGACATCACCTGTGTGACGGCTCACGATATACTCATTTTGTGGGCGAAAACCGCCGGTAATACACGGGCTTTTGCCGGCTGGAGGCGGTAGCCGCGTCCGCTGACTATCGGTCAATTTCACCCAAAACGATGTCAATGCTGCCGATCATCGCTACCACGTCCGCAATCAGGCGGCCTTTCGCCATCGTCGCGAGCGACTGCAAATTCATAAAGGATGGCCCTCGGACGTGCATTCGCCACGGGTAGTTCGAGCCGTTGCTGACCAGATAGAAGCCCAGCTCTCCCTTCGGCGATTCAACCGGCACATAGGCCTCACCCACTGGCGGATGAATCCCCTCCGTCCACCACTTGAAATGATGGATGACCGATTCCATCGAGTGGTCGAGTTCTTCACGCGGCGGTGGCATCACCTTCCGGTCGTCCACATTGAACGGACCGTCCGGCATGTTTTCCAGTGCCTGCTTGATGATCTCACGGCTCTGGCGCATCTCCGCCATCCTGACCCGATAGCGGTCGTAAACATCGCTGTATTTTCCAATCGGAACCTCAAACCGGAACTGATCGTAGCTGCAGTAGGGAACCGCCTTCCGGAGGTCGTGAGGAACGCCGGTTGCCCGCAGCGTGGGGCCGCTTACTCCCAGCGCCATGCACTCTTCCGGGGTTAAGATGCCGATGCCCTGGGTTCGCTCAAGCCAGATCGGGTTCTGGTCAATCAGCGTCTCATACTCCTCAATTCGGTATGGGAATTCATCCACGAAAGCCTTGACCCGCTCAAAGTAGCCCTCCGGCGCGTCGCCCCTCAATCCGCCCGGCACAATCCAGGAGGGCATCATCCGAACGCCGGACATCATCTCGAACAGATCCAGTATCTTTTCGCGCTCCCGGAAGGCAAAGAAAAAGACGGTCATCGCGCCGATATCCAGCGCATGGGTGCCGAGCCACACCAAGTGGCTGGCGATTCGCTGCAGCTCGCAAAGCATCACCCGCAGATATTGTCCGCGCGGCGGCGGTGCCACGCCCAGCAGCTTCTCGACCGAGAGGGTGTAGGCCAGGTTGTTGATGCTGGCTGAGACGTAGTCCAGCCGATCGGTGATGGTCACCGCCTTCAGGTAGGTCTGGAATTCGCCTTCCTTCTCGATGCCGGTGTGAACGTAGCCGATGTGGCAGGTGGCGTTGACGATGTTTTCGCCATCCAGTTCCAGGATGACCCTCAGCACGCCATGGGTGCTGGGGTGCTGAGGTCCCATATTGATGACCATGGTCTGCTCATCAATCGGGTCTATCTGTATGCCTTGAGCCTGTGCGGAGGCGGTATTGTAATTTTTCAGTTCAGTAGCCATCGGATCGCCCCGATCTTGAACGCTGGTTTAGGGACCGGCCTTCGGTTGTACGAATAAAACGAATTTTGAACCGCATTTGGGTGGGCACGGCATGCCGTGTCCCTACGTATTTTTTCACAATTAGTGCAAATTATTTGGTGATTCAACTGGGGTCACCGATCTCATCGGCAGTCAATCCGGTAAAAGATTCGCCGGCATGCTCAACGATGAGATCGCCAACCGCCGGCCCCAGGGTTCCCTCCGGGAACTGAACCCGCTCACCACCAAGCGGATAGTCTTTGCGCTGGGGATGCCCTACCCAATCATCGGACATCAGGATGCGCCGCAAGTCAGGATGCCCGGCAAATTTAACGCCAAACATGTCGTATATCTCGCGTTCCGGCCAATTGGCGCCCGGGTAGACCTCCACCACGCTGGGCACAACCGGATCGTCCTCCGGTACCGGCACCTTAATGAAGATGCGCTGATTCCGGCCTACGACCGCGCCGTCCAATCGAGTGTATTGGAGCGAGTAGAGGTTGTAGACGACTTCAAAGCGGTGCGGCTTGTGATCCAAGTAATCTACGCCCATGCATTCGCTGAAAAAGTTAAACTGGAGGCGAGGGTCATCCCGCAGGAAGCAGCAGACATCAACGATGTCCTCCCGCCGAACCGTAATTCGAGTGTCGCCGCGAAACTCATTGATCTCCAGTATGGTTTCTGGAAATCGCTCCTTGAGGAGGGTGATCTCGATGCGTTCGGCCATGCTCTCCTCACTGTGTGGCAAGGTTGCCGCATTTTGACACATTACGAATTGCTAGCTCCCCTGTTGATGACCGGTCGTTTCCGGTACGCTTTCGGTGCGATCACCGCTTATCGCTCTGGCTTTGCTTAAATCCACCGGACCGCTACCTTCATTGCCGAATCGGATCGGCGGGCGGCTGCGGAACACATCGCGGTCCATCGGTTTCAACGTGGGTTCCTCCGCTTCGCCCCAATTCAAGGCGTTTTTCCCCAGTATGTAGAAATAACCAATAAACAGAATGGCCACGAATACGGCCATCTCGATCAGGTTAAAGAGCTTCACCGCGTGGCTGGCGCTCCGGAAGGTTACCGCCCAAGGGTAGAGAAAGATGGTCTCGATGTCGAAAATGATGAAAATCATTGCAATGAGGTAGAACTTAACCGGAAAGCGCTCGCGGGCGCTGCCGACCGGCGTCATTCCGCATTCATAGGGGGTCTCTTTATAAGGTGTGGGCTTTTTCGGACCCAATAGGAAAGAGGCAAAAACCATTACCGAAGCGATCACTCCGGCGAGGATCACCATCGCTAATATTGGAATGTAGCCTGTTAACATCGCTCCCCCTGAATTATTTCAGTCGTTCCGTGATTTTCGTCACAAAGCGGCACCTTAAACTCACGCCGCCAACCTATTTTACCCAATCCGGTATCGTAAACCGCACCATGAAAGAGTTCAATTTTCGGGGAATGTTTTTCGCTCGCCCCCGCCCCAGCTCTCCCCGCAAGCGGAGAGGGAGTTGATTATCGCTATAGGGGTAACGGCCTGCTACCTAAATTGCCCGCAGAACTGATCTCTTTCGCAGCATATTTTTGTTTATTCGTGCTAAATATTGTACCTGCTTTGAAAGGAAATGGAAGATGATGGCTGAAGACAAAATGAATCGGCGATCCTTTTTGAAGGGAGTCGCCGTACTGGGGATGGCGGCAGCCGCAACGCCGTCATCGGCATCACCGCGCGAAATGACCGGTTACGTTAATTCTTCCCAGCAAACCGCGGTCTGGTTCGGCGCCCGGTCGCACTGGTTGCAGCCCTGGCGGGCCTACCTGGATACGGTGCCGACTGCGGTGCTCCGCGATGCGATTGGCATCAATTTAAACGTTGCGCCCAATGAGTGCGAGGCGGTGTGCGAGCACCTCCACCGCCACGGATTCCGGCGGGCGCGCATCGAATTCGGCTGGGGAAGTATATCCTGGGATCATCCCGACCAACTGGCCGATCCCGGCCCGATGGCAACGATCCTCACCGCCTGTCGGAAATGGCAACTGAGGCCGCTGTTGCTGCTAAACGCCAACTCGGGGGCGCCCTGCCCGGTGCGGTTTTATGATGTGCGTCTGCTGCGGCCGGCTAAAAAGGGCGATACCGTCCTCTATCTCGATCCCGATACGACGAGGGGAATCGCGCCCGGCCGCTCCGGCCTCAACAACCTCACCGAGTACTGGGCGGCCGAGGACATCTTCACCTCACTGGCCAGCGACGGCACGGTGACGCTCTCAAAACCGCTGCCGAAAGATCTGCCGGCCGGCAACGCATCGGCCGCCACCCTGAAATTCCTGCCCTTTTATCCCAGTAAATTGAAGCCGGGCGGCCAGACTCCCCCCCAATTCACCGAGACGATGCGGGGCTGGCTGGCCTACGTCAAGGCGATTACCACCGAGGCGAAACGAGTGCTGGGGGCCGATGGCAAGCCGGACGCCGGCTTCGATGTGGAGATATGGAACGAGCTGACCTTCGGCTCCCGCTTCCTCAGCATCAACAACTACTACCAGCAGCCGATTGCGGACGGGGATTGGGCGGTTGATCAGATCCGCGCCCAAACGGTGGCCTACATCCGCGATCCGAAAAACGATTTGCCCGGCGTGGGCATCGGCGACGGCTTCGATAACCAGTGGCCGTGGGGCGCCGGCTCAACCGCTCCACCCGGCTTGACCGCGCTGGATAAGCACCCCTATGCCGGCTCGAAGCGCTTTCCGGAGGATGAGGTGTTTAACGGCATAACGCCGCTAAATGCGCTCGGCAAGCCCGATGCAACGCAAATTAAGCCCAACGTCTGGAAGGACAGCTTCCTGCCCGAATATATCGCCCACTTCCCGGAGTATTTTCTGACCGCCATCCAGACCGAAACGCTGATCCGCGACCTGTCGCCGATCACCACCGATATTTACGGCACGCCGCACGGCCGCTTTACCCACCCGAGCTACCCGAATGGTAAACCGGCTCCGGCGCCCACAATGTGGATAACCGAATATAACATAGATCCGGGTAAGGGTATGACATCGGCCGATTACGATCGAATGAAGGCAAAAGCGGTGCTGAGGATGCTGGCCTGCTATGTCAACAAAGGCGTGAAGATGATTGATTTTTACGCCGCCAAAGACAACAATCCCATGGGTCTGGGATTAGTCAGCAACGCCTTTTTCCAGCGGATCAAGGAGGATGGCTTTCATTACCCTGAAAACGAGACCGGGCTGACCTCGCCGACCATGCTGGCGATTGAAAGGCTCGCCGGCGCGATGCCGTCCAACGTCATTAGCCGTAGGCGGGCGCTGTCCCTCCTCCACATTTTAGACATCGAGAACCGCTACCAGTTTGCCGGCGATCCGAAAACGGCCGGTCAGCATCCCAATCCGCACCCGCCGCTCTACAACCGGGATGTGTTGGCCTTTTTACCCTTTCAGGCTTCGGATAATCACTTTGTGGTCGCGCTCTACATCATGACCCGAAACCTGGGCCAGCTTTATCAGCCGAACTCCCCGGCCGGCGATCCGAGCCGTTACGATATGCCGCCGGAGCCTTATGTGTTGACCATCGGCGGGGCGGACGGAAGGCGCTCCCGCATTTCTTATTACGATCCGCTCAGCGGGGAGCATTTACCGGCGCCGGTTCGCTCCCGCGGCGGCGATCGGATCGCGATTAAGCTGGAGTTGACGGACAGCGTGAGGCTGCTGGATATAAGGGATTGAGTGATGGGATCGTGTGACTATAATTAACTGCTACTGAAGAAGGTATAATACTACCAGTTTGACAGGGTTCATTCTAGGTATAATACCCATATCGAGAGTCTAATCAACTTATAATAAAAGAGCCTCTGAATTCTGCCAACTGCAAACAAAACGAAGGCAGTGTCATTGACTCAACGCCCAAATATGGCGATAATGAATTACGCTTAAACCATTCCGAACTAGCGATGGATTACGATGACCGAAAAGACGATTTTCACGAAAGCACCAATAACTGAGGCGCTGTTGGATATACAGGTTGTACTGCCACCTGAGGTTGATTTGTCCACGCTGTTAACCTATCAAGAAGCCATAAAAGATCGTTACCCTTACAAGCGGGAAAGAATGTTTCTCGAATTCGGCCTGGAAGCGACTAAGGATCGCCTGGCTCAAACACGGGAGCCGCCAGGCGGTGTTGACGGCTTTTTCTTTGATTCGCCTAAAAGAGAAAAAATCGTTCAGGCGCGTTTGAACGGCTATTCCTTCAGCAAGTTAAAACCATACGAAAATTGGGAGGTTTTCTGCGAGGAAGCCAAGGATCTCTGGAAACATTATTGCGCCATCGCACGCCCGACAAACATCGTAAGACTTGCCTTGCGATACATCAACCGAATCGATATTCCTTTGCCACTTTCCGATTTTAATGAGTATCTCCTAACAATCCCCGAAGTGGCGCCTGGAATTCCACAGGGGTTGTCGAGTTTTTTTATGCGCCTGGTTATCCCAGATTCCGAAACGAATTTAACGGCAATCGTGACCGAGCTGATGGAGCCAACTAGTCTTGGGCAGGATAAAGCTTCAATCATCTTGGATATTGATGTGTTCCAAGTAATAACAATAGATACAGATGATGAGCGTATCTGGGATCTATTCGAGCAAATACGGAATTACAAGAATAAAATATTCTTCAGCAGTATAACGGAGAAGGCAAATGGGTTATTTGTATGACAGTTAATGTTCCGGTTGTGCAGGATAAATTGTATATTACACCGTACGGCAGTGGTTACCAAAACCAGATCGAGGAGCAGGCTATAAAGAGAGAGACAACTAAAGCCTACATGCAATTAATGCTGCCATCATCGGCAATAATCGAAATTGATAAAGAGATAGATGCGCTCAGTGATCTTGATTACAATTGGGGTGGTGAACAGGAAAAGCCCGTATCATCACAAGCGATTAACTATGCAAAACGATTAGTTGAAGCGGCAACATTCGCAGCGTATTCGAATTGCATAATTTGGCTTCCGCCGGCGATAGCACCAACTCACGAAGGGGGAATTGACCTTTACTGGTCTATCAGTAAGCATCAACTTCTACTGATTGTTAGCCACAACAGTGATGCTGTTACTTGCGTAAGCAGGAATAGCGATTGTTCTCCACAGCGGAGGGTCATCTCTTTCGATTCAGCCATTATCACAATCCTGGCATTTCTAATATACCGGTAGACTCTATACAGCGGTGATAGATCGTTGGTGCAAACTACCCCTACCCATTCGGACATAATCTATGTGCTCCGAAGAGTTCCGCCATATCTTTGGGACAAGCATCAAGATAGACCGCTGCCTCGCGCCTTTATCCCTAAAGAAGAAACGGGGCTTTCCGTATACCGCGCCGATATGTGCACACCTCGAAGTATTCTCCAATTGTTCGTCGAAGACATGTTATTTAAACGTAAATCGGTAGACGAAGAAAAAAGGAAAAATGCAGAAAAGAACTTGAACCGATACGGGCAGACGGTAGAACAGGTAGTGCATAATGGATGGCGTGTCATACGACTACCATTATCATCCTTTCCATCTCCGATTTTCAACGCTGACGGCCCCGTGCCATATGGTAACCCAAATTATGGACATATTAATATTTATGGTAAGATAGCCGATTTCGAAACATTTTCATTGATCTGGGTGGACCAGGCGAACGTACTTACAGAAGAAGAGATCCTGCGGCCGTAGAACATTGAATAATGATTCAAGGATATGGTATAAATTGGTAGAGGGGCGCCGTACGGTGCCCCGATTCGTTTTACCTAAACCTCCGGCAAATGGCTCAATGCCTCTTGCACCTTTTCGGAGGGATACTCGAAATCCTCCAGCTCGCCGCCAAGGTAGCGGTCGTAAGCGCTCATATCGAAGTGGCCGTGGCCGCTGAAATTAAATAAGATCACCTTTTTGCGCCCCTCTTCCCGCGCTTTGACCGCCTCATCCATGGCAATCCGAACTGCATGAGCCGTCTCCGGGGCCGGCACGATCCCCTCCGCCCGCGCGAACTGCACCGCCGCCTCGAAAACCGAACTCTGATGCAGCGCCAGCGCCTCGATGTCGCCGTGATCGTAAAGCAGGCTCACCAGCGGCGCCATTCCGTGGTAGCGCAGGCCGCCGGCGTGAATGCCGGGCGGCACGAAGGTATGCCCCAGCGTGTGCATCTTGGCCAGCGGGCCGGTGCCGGTGGTGTCCCCGAAATCGTAGGCGTAGATACCCTTGGTCAGGCTGGGACAAGACATCGGCTCAACCGCAATGATACGAGCCTTTTTACCGTTCAGCCAGTTCTCGCGAATGAAGGGAAACGCAATGCCGCCGAAATTGCTGCCGCCGCCCACGCAGCCGATCACCACGTCGGGATACTCGCCGGCAATCTCCATCTGCTTGAGCGACTCCTCGCCGATGACGGTCTGGTGCATCAGCACGTGGTTAAGAACGCTGCCCAGGCTATATTTAGTGCGCCCGCCGCTGGTTGCCGCCACCTCGGAGGCCTCGCTGATGGCGATGCCCAAAGTTCCCGGCGAATCGGGATCTTTCGCCAGAATTTGGCGGCCGGCGTGCGTCTCATTGGACGGCGAGGCGGTGACCTGCGCGCCCCAGGTCTGAATTAAGGAGCGGCGGTACGGTTTTTGCTGGTAGCTCACCTTCACCATATAGACTTTGCACTCCATGTCAAAGAAGCTGCAAGCCATCGCCAGCGCGCACCCCCACTGGCCGGCGCCGGTCTCGGTGCTGAGACTGCGAATGCCCTCCTGCCGGTTGTAGTAGGCCTGGACCACTGCGGTGTTGGGCTTGTGGCTGCCGGCCGGGCTGACGCTCTCATTTTTAAAGTAGATGTGCGCGGGCGTGTCGAGCGCTTTTTCCAGCCGGTATGCGCGAACCAGCGGGGTTGGGCGCCAAATCCGATAAATCTCTCGGATCGGCTCCGGGATTTCAACCCAGCGCTCCCGACTCACCTCCTGCAGGATGATGGGCATTGGAAATAGCGGCGCCACGTCATCGGGGGTGGCCGGTTTTCGCGTTACCGGGTGAAGCAGCGGGGGGCATGGAACGGGCAGGTCGGCCTGAATGTTGTACCAGGCGGTTGGGAGCTCTTTTTCAGAAAGGATAATTTTCTTGTCCGGCACGTTAGTCTTGGTCTCGCTTTCAGGTTCGTATTGGGTTAATATTCATTGCCAGCGTCGCAGCGATCAAGCCTTTCGAAAGATCGGCTGCAAGCCCTTCGAGCGGGCTTTCAATGCGGCGATCTCCTCTTTGGTAATGGGGGTAAACCGCTCTGCAATGAGCAGCGCCATTCGGAACAGGCGCACGTCGCCAGGCGGAATGGCGGCCGTAATTGGCTGCGATAAAGTAAATCGAAGCGCCAGCGCCGCCTCCTGTGGGTCCGATTCCGGCTCGTACCAGCAGTGCGGATAGGTGTGGGGCGCGCCGGCCGGCCATAGGGTGTGAGCCATCGCTTTTATCGCCATTATCCCCATCCCTTTTGCGCGCGCCGCCTTCAACACCTGGGGACCGAAATCGCCCTGAAACCAGCAGACCCAGTTGGTGGGGAAGAGAATGGTATCGAAGTGAAACCGCTCGATGCACTGGAGGGCGGCCGACACCGAATGAGCCGAAAAGCCGAGGTAGCGCACCAATCCCTGTTTTCGAGCTTCGGCAAATGCCTCCATCGCCCCGCCTGTTCCGAATGCCTGATCCACATCCTGTTGGGTGGTCATCGCGTGGAGCTGGTAAAGGTCAAAATGGTCGGTTTGCAGGTGTTGTAGGCTTTGATGCAAGGCGGCCATTACGCCCATCTTATCACGTTTGCCTGTTTTGCAGGCTAAAAACACCTTGTCACGGTAGGGCTTCAGCGCCGGACCAAGCAGCACTTCTGCGTCGCCATAGCTGGGCGCCACATCGAAGTAGTTCACGCCGTGATCAATCGCTTCGCTGACGATGTCGTTCGCATCGGTTTGCGAAGCGCCCATTATATCAATGCCGCCCATACCGATGATGGAGAGGCGCTCGCTGGTATGCCCCAATTTACGCTGGGGTAAAGCGGTTGGCGCCGCTTGAGCCAACTGGGGTTCCAGTAAAGTGCTGAGGGTGGCAAGGGTTGTCGCTTTGAGAAAGTCTCGTCGGTTCATAGAATGCTCCTGGGCGAAAAGCGTTTTTCAAATATCGCCGTTTATGGACTGAAAAGCGCACTCCTTCTGCGAAGCCGCCGGTTAAATTGAAAAATTCAATGGGCGTACCGACTTTTCCCGATTACGATACCCGATTTCAGACCAAGAAAGAGTTCAGTTCTACAGGAATGACTTTCGTTCGCCCCCACCCCAACCCTCCCCGCAAGCGGGGAGGGAGTCATTGCGAGCGAAGCGAAGCAATCTCCTTCACCAGCCTCCTCCCAACATGGGGAAAAAGAGTTGTAGTGAGGGCCTCCTTGCTTAAATTGCCCGGAGGACTGAACTCATTCCCGTCGTCGCCCACAACGAACCAATGGCCGGATATTGGCAATCCCTAAATCGTCTGAACCACGATTTACGTGATTAAAGGATGGCCAGGAATGAAACGGGAAGATGCCTTGAAG
>JAKBZR010000163.1 GCA_021842405.1 bacterium | reverse complement strand
TGTAGGTATGTAGCTTTTGCATCGTGACCCGAAAGCCCCTATTTCGGAGCAGGCGGCCTAAGCTGGCGCTCGTGATGCCCTTACCGATCGAACTCACCACTCCACCAGTAACAAAGATATATTTACGCATCAATGAGGGTTCCTTTCACTACTCGTCCATCGAGGGCTGATTTGAAATCGGGTTTATTATACGCAATCGGAACGGAGTCATACAATGGGGTGGTAAGAGTTCAGTTCTCCGGGAATGATTTTCGTTCGCCCCCACCCCTGCCTGCTGCCTAAATTGCCCGCAGAACTGAACTCATTCATGGGGTGAATGGGAGACAAGCCTTTGCGTTCTTGGCGGCTGCGTTGCCTGATGCCTGCTTCGGCTGTTTACCCAATCAAGAGGTAGGCAGGCCGCTATTTTTCAAAAATCCAGGCCCAAATCCGTCGCAGCAGTCGTCTCAAGTGGCCGCCGGGTGCATTCGGGTGCGACGATTCGGGCTGTGTGAAATCGGAAGGAGTCAAAGTCCCGCGCTGTCGCAAAACAACCTCGTACGCAGCACGAACGGTTTCCGGATTGCGATTAAACTCCCCATGCCAGTCACAGATGAAGCAAGCCGGATTGCTGGCAAGATTCAGCGTACCGCAAAGCGGACAAACCTTTAAGTCCTCCGGTTGGACGGATGCAGATTCTTGGGGCCGCTTCTCGCGTGGCATGGATCCACCCCCCTCTCGGCTGGCAATCTATCCTTTAATATACCTAGTGGGGCGATAACGTGTAAACGAATTCGGCAATCACATTTCCCACGATACCCAGCGACTTTGCGCTACATTTGTCGGGCGTATCTTCAAGAGTATGCCATGGCCCGTAGTTAAAATCAATAACGTCAATGCATGGAATTCCAGCCTTACTTATTATGACGTGATCATCTATCACTTCAGTGCCCAACCGATTGATAAAATATTTGGAATAGCCCATCCGATCGGCAAGCTGGAAGAGCTGCTCATTGACTCCCGGTGCGTAGAGCTGGGATTCCACCTCTCGTGTGATTCGCAGGTGCTTCTGACCGATCATATCCAGCAAGATGCCGAACTCGGGATTATATCCCTGATGGTGTTGTGCAAAGTATTCGGAACCCAAAAAAACGCCCTGGTTGGTCTCAAAATTGCCGTAATCTTCACCGTCCAGCAGCACGATGATAACTTGAACCGGCGGCTCTTTCTGATGAAACATTTTGGCCAGCTCCAGCAAAACGGCCGTTTCAGAGGCACCGTCATCGGCCCCTGGAATGGGCAACTTGCGCTTGGCTGGGTCAATCTCTTGATCGGCGGTCGGCCGGGTATCCCAGTGGCCGCAGAGCAGGATTGCGCGCTTTGCCTTCGGGTTGAAGACGCCAATGATGTTGGTGAGCGGCATTCCTTTGTAGGTGAAGTTTTGCGCGACCGTTTTATCGGCGTATTTTTGCATTTCAGCCAGCAAGAAATCGCGGGTCTTCAAGTGAGCGGGGGTTCCCACCGGTCGCGGACCAAAGTCGCACTGCTGGACCAGGAGCTGAAAGGCCCGATTCGCATCAAACGGCGGATGATCGCTGGCGATCGCCCGCCGCGAGCAGGCTGTAAGCTGTAGTAATAGCGTGAGGCTTGCCAGAACCGCGACCGTTCGCGATGTAGAACGGGGTTGCAAAGAGGTTGAGGCTGGATTTGGCAAAAAAGCGCCTACTTTCTAGCGACGATTCGATTTCCGGCTTGAACGTCCAGCGTTTTGTGCGAAGCGAAATAACTGGTCACGCACTGTTCAATTGTCTTCTTCGGGTCTTTGGCGGTCACGATCTCGCTTGGGCTCCATACCTTGAAATAGCCGAGCGCACCATTGGCCAACGGGGATGGCATAGCGACCGTATAGCTCTGGCTTGGATCCAGTGGAGCGCCAATGATGGTTACCGAGAGCACGTGATGTCCCTTTGCCGCCTTTGGGTCCACCACCATATTGATGCCGGATACCTGTAAAAAGGCGCTGTTGGGCTGCGGGTAGAGCGCCAATCCGTGCTCCAGCGCCCGCCGTAATTCCTGGCCGGTCAGCTTCATCACCACGACGCTGTCACCGCGGAACTCCAACGCGCTCAGTACATCGCCGGCGCTTACAACACCTTTCGGTAGGGTGACATCGGTGAACGAGGAGGCGGCGATCACGGCCGCATCGCACTTCGCCGCACTCCGCATCGTGTCGGCGATAAAGTCACCTAAATTCGTCTCTTGACTTCGAACTCCCTTGGTGGTTAAATCAGCGCTGCTGCGCAGCGTTTGAGCTGATGCGCCGGGGGCGAATGCCCCCAATAGCGCGATCGAGATCGCTGAAATAACCATCCCCGAAAACCTTTTTGTTAGCTTGATACCCATTTTTTCTTACCCTGCCATTTCAGGAATGAGTGAATGAAGGGATCAATTACGCCATCCATAGTTCGAATCACATCGCCGGTTTCATAGTCGGTGCGGTGATCCTTAATCATGGTGTAGGGCTGAAACACATAGGATCGTATCTGGCTGCCCCACTCGATGGCGCGCTGCTCGCCCCGCATGGCGGCCATCTTATCGGCCTTCTCCCTCCGCTCTCGCTCCAGAAGCCTTGCCTGCAATATCTTCATCGCAAGAGCCCGATTCATATGCTGTGATCTCTCGTTTTGGCAGGTGACCACGATGCCGGTCGGCAGATGCGTGATCCGCACCGCCGAATCGGTTTTATTGACGTGCTGACCTCCGGCCCCGCTAGATCGGTAAGTATCCACCCGAATCTCATTGGGCGCTATGTCCACCTCTTCCGTCTCCGCAACCTCCGGCACCACATCCACCGATGCGAAGGAGGTGTGCCGCCGCTTGTTGGCATCAAAGGGCGAGATCCGAACCAGCCGATGCACCCCGATCTCCGATTGAAGATAGCCGTAGGCGTTTGCTCCCCTAATTAATACGCTTGCACTTTTTATGCCAGCCACGTCGCCCGGTGTCTCATCAATGATTTCGGATTCAAATCCGTGCTCTTGCGTCCAGCGCAGATACATCCGCAACAACATCTGAGCCCAATCGCAAGACTCGGTGCCGCCGGCTCCCGCATTAATTTCCAGTATCGCATTAGCCGGATCGTGTTCGCCCGACAAAAGGGTTTGCATCTCATAGCGATCAAACTCGGCCTGAAGCCGCTCGATATTGCCGGCGATCTCGCCGATCAACGAGTTGCCATCGGCATCATTCACCGCCAATTCAATTAATTCGACAACGTCAGCCGATTTTAGTTGCAAGTCTTTTATTGGAGCGAGGTTTTCCTTGAGGCGAGAAACCTTTTGCAGCAGTTGTTGTGCTCGTTCGGGGTCGTTCCATAGGTCCTGGCTGGCTGATTGGCGCTCCAACTCATCCAGCTCCGCCTGGCGTTTTGAGACGTCAAAGATGGTCTCCCATCTCAGTGATTTTGCGGTGAAGCTCACCCGCATTCCGTCTGA
>JAKBZR010000162.1:2193-3499 GCA_021842405.1 bacterium | reverse complement strand
AACATTCGAGCAACACTCCGAAAGTGATAGGATAGCCATGTTAGCCCGCCGCGTGATTCCCTGCCTCGACGTGAAAAACGGTCGCGTGGTTAAGGGCGTCAATTTTCTGAATCTCCGGGATGCGGGCGACCCGGTGGAGCTGGCAAAGCAGTACGATCTGTTGGGCGCCGACGAGCTGGTTTTTCTGGACATCACCGCCAGTCATGAGCACCGGGATCTGATTTACGAAGTTGCAGCTCGGGTTGCGGATCAGGTATTCATCCCCTTTACGGTCGGCGGCGGCATTCGGCGCACCGAAGATTTTCGGCGTATTCTGAAGGCTGGCGCCGATAAGGTGAGCATCAATACGGCGGCGGTGGAGTGTCCGGAGCTCATCACCGAAGCGGCAGCCGAGTTTGGGTCGCAGTGCGTGGTGATTGCGATTGACCCTCGATTGGTGGGTTACTACGATGACGGCTCCCCGCGGTGGGAGGTCTTTGTGCATGGGGGGCGCACGCCGACCGGCCTGGATGCGCTGGAATGGGCTCAGCGGGCCGAGGCGCTGGGAGCCGGTGAAATCCTGCTCACCAGCATGGATCGGGATGGCACCCAGATCGGTTATGATGTCGCGTTGACCAGGGCGGTGGCGGATCGCGTCTCCATTCCGGTCATCGCATCCGGCGGCGCCGGCTGCCCTAAGGATTGTGTGGAAGCGATCATAGGCGGTCAGGCTGATGCGGTACTGGTTGCCTCGATCGTGCACGATGGGAATTACACCATCACTCAGATCAAGGAGGCAATGCGCAGCGCCGGCATACCGGTTCGGATGGAAGTTGGAACTTCGGCTGAGTGAATATAATCCAATTCACGCCGGTGAAGGAGCGAGGCGCCGTTTATGCTCCGCCGGCAATTATGGGGATATAATACCGGGCTCAGCTATTGCGGACTAAAGGAACAAAATGGATAGTATCACCAATTTGAAATACGGCAGCGACGGCCTTATTCCGGCTGTCATTCAAGATGCGGAGAACGGCCAGGTCCTGATGGTCGGTTATATGGATGCCGAGGCGGTTCGGCGCACTCACAGCACTGGAAGGGTCACCTTCTTCAGCCGCAGCCGGCAAAAGTACTGGGTTAAGGGTGAAACATCGGGTCATTTCCAAAACGTAGTTGAGATATTAACGGATTGCGATCAGGACTGCCTGCTGGTGAAAGTTCATCAAATAGGCGCCGCTTGCCATGAAGGTTACCGCTCTTGTTTCTTCCGCCGCATGGGTGATGATAGTGAAAAGCTGGAGGTGGTCGCCGAGCGGTTAATGGATCCAGC
>JAKBZR010000162.1:0-2183 GCA_021842405.1 bacterium | reverse complement strand
CAGCAGACATCAATGGCAAGAGCTGATCTTCAAGACGAACACCTTGATTGATTTTCCGTCACCCAGGCATGAAATCAAATCCCAATAATACAGCACCGGTCTGGAGTATCCAATCCACCTTGGGTACCCATTGGAGCGGAGGTTAAAGACTTGCTCACGAATAGACGCCTTATAGTGTTTATTATCTTCGTGTCACTGCTATCATTCATCAAGACGGTCGCCATCGCATCGGTTCCACACTATCCCAACACGATGCCGGAGAGCCAGATTCGGATCGGGATGAAGGGTTATGGGCTCACCGTCTTCAAAGGGACCACCATTTCGCGTTTTGACGTTACGATACTGGGTATCTTGCGGAAGGTGAACGACGGCCACGACCTGATTCTAGTGCGATTAAACGGAGGGCCGATCACGGAGGAAAAGGCCTTCTTAATAGCCGGTATGAGCGGGAGCCCGATCTACATCAACGGAAAGATAATCGGGGCTTTCTCGCAGGGCGAGGAGTTTCCTCGTGAGCCAATCGGAATGGTGACGCCGATTGGCGATATGCTGGAGAATTGGAATACCTCACTGCCTCAAAAAACGGTGATGGCCCCTCCCTCGAATCGAATTCGCGTCGTGAATCTTCCTAATCCCATCCGCGATGGCAACCGAAAGATCACTCGCATCGCCTTCAACGTGCCGATCAGCGATCCGCTGCGCTCTTCCGATACCACCGCCGTATTCCATCCGGCGACCAACTATGTGATCACTTCGCTCTCTTCGCCTCGCGCCCGCAAGATGTTGCAGAAGGCTCTAAATCCATACCACCTGACCGTATTGGCCGGCGGCGGGGCCGCTCCAGCCCATTTCAAAGGCGCGCCGCTGGTTCCAGGCGCCGCTTTCAGCACGATGCTGGCCACCGGTGATATCTTCGCTGGAGCAACCGGCACCGTCACCTATCGGGTCGGCAAGCGCATTTTAGGGTTTGGCCACCCTTTCTTGGATATCGGACCGATTCACGCCCCGATAACCAGCTCTTATATTTATGGAATATTTCCCAGCTATGTGATCTCACACAAAATAGCCAGCCCCGGCCCAGTAGTCGGCGCGATGGATCAGGATCGCAATTTCGCGGTGAGCGGGATCGTTGGGGCCGCACCCAAAATGGTGCCGGTTGAATGCATGGTGGAAGATCATACCACCGGCCAGACCAAAATATTTCACTCAGAGGTGCTCAGCAATCGCCTGCTCACCCCGACGCTGGTCTCGATGGTCGCCGATGAGAGCGTTACCGAGGTGCACTCCACGCCGGGCGATGTGATGGCCCATATCCAGTTCAAGGTGGGTACCGATGGAGAGGGCGTCATCGTCCGCAACAATACCGCTTACTCCTTCAACTCCATTGATGTGAGCGCCACCGAAGAGCTGACTGATCTAGTGAATATGCTCTCAAACAACCCCTTCCGACCGATCCCCATTAAATCGGTCTACCTGAAGGTGGATATTTTCCCAAAGCGCCAGACCGCTATGATTGATCATATTTTTGTGAAGGAAGGCCACTACCAGCCCGGTGATACCATCCACTTGGAGGTGAATCTAAAGCCCTACCAGAACAAGTCCCAAATCGAGACGATCCCGATAAAGTTGCCGGCCACATTGTCGGATGGGCGCTATCTCCTGATGGTGCACGGAGGGGCAATGCCGGCCCCGATCACAATTGATGGAATTACCATCCAGCCGATTAACCCAATCATGCCCAACGAGTTGCCGCCGGTCAGCCTGAAGCAGATGATCAGTCGTTTTAATAAAAGGCTTAAAAACAACGATATTCAGGCGGAGCTAATGCTGAATTCCACCGTCATCAATGTGGAGGGGGTAAATCTCCATAACTTGCCGCCCAATATCGATTCCTTGATGCGAAGCGCAAAGACCTCCGGCGTACGGCTTCAGCGCGGCGAGATAAAAGTGGCGCAGGCGACGCCCTGGGTGACATCCGGACAGCAGTTCATCTGGATCAATGTGGAAAAAAAGAACTTGTTGAAGGGCGAGACTGAGCCTGGAACGATGCCCACCATCAGTCCTCCAATCAGTTCGCCGCCAACCATCGTAAATAACGATGGATCGGGCGATGAGGGTGCCGGATCGGATGTAACCGATCCGGCGACTGACACGCTGAGCGCTCCGGTGCAATCGCTGCCCCC
>JAKBZR010000077.1 GCA_021842405.1 bacterium | reverse complement strand
GTGAGAGTATTTTTACATTCAACTCCTCACCCCAAAATCGCCCAGAGAACTGAACTCATCCTTCAGTTTTGCGGGTAATTTAGGTAGCAGACTCTTACCCCTATAGCAATAATCAACTCCCTCCCCGCTTGCGGGGAGGGCCGGGGTGGGGGGCGAACGAAAATCATTCCCACAAAACTGAACTCTTACTGATTTGACAGTGCCAATCATTCGTGTTATCCTACCATTATCATCTTATGTCACAATAGAAATTGAATCCCCGCATGCGACGAAAAGAAGCCGTGACCGCCATTTTATGCCTGCTACCGGCTGCCTTTCTGGGCGGCGTGCTGATCTTTTACCCCATTCTGCGCACGCTCGAACTGGCCTTTTTTCACATGGATCCGGTTGGCCGACCGACCGGATTTGCCGGCTGGACTAACTTTACTAATCTGTTGAAAGATCCGCTGTTCGGCCGCGTCGTTTTCAATACGCTGATCTGGACCGTCGGTGTGGTAACAGTGACGATGGTGCTGGGGATGGCGGTTGCGCTGTTATTGAACTCACGACCGCCCGGCTACCGAATTGCACGCCTACTGTTGCTGCTTCCGTGGGCTAGTTCATTGACCATCAGCGCCATCACCTGGCGGTGGATGTTGAACGGCCAGTATGGTGCGATCAACCAGTTGCTCCACTCCTTGCATCTGATGCCCACCACTGCCCAACCCGAATGGCTGGCGCTTCCCCGCCCAGCCTTTGAGTGGATTATCGTGGTCGGAATCTGGGTCTCCGTTCCATTTACCGCCATTGTCCTCCAGGCCGGACTGCAATCCATTCCTTCCGACATCCACGAGGCCGGATGGTTGGATGGAGCATCGGGCTGGAAGCACCTGCGGCACCTGACGCTGCCCATGATGAAAAGCGTGGTGGTGACGGTCGCCCTGCTTAATACCATCTACGTTTTTAACTCATTTCCCATCATCTGGATTATGACTCGCGGCGGGCCGATGGATCAGACCCACATCATGATCACCTATCTCTACAAGCAGGCGTTCACCCTCTCCGAATACAGCTCGGCGGGTGCCATCGCA
The DNA here is from genome assembly GCA_021842405.1 of bacterium. Lineage (GTDB taxonomy): Bacteria > Armatimonadota > Chthonomonadetes > Chthonomonadales > JAMCWF01 > JAMCWF01. The sequence continues at coordinate 15,183 of JAKBZR010000077.1, read as the reverse complement.
ACACTCACCTTCATCATCCTGCTGGTGATCAGCCTGATCATTCTGCGGCTCAGTTTCGGCAGAGGCTCCCTTGCTTCGGGAGATGAGAGAGCATGAAAAGACGTCCGGCTCCGTTAACGGTTTTATTGACGGCACTGGTGGTTCTGGTGGCGGCTATCTCGGTGGCGCCGTTTCTGGTCATGATCATCACCTCGCTCAAGGCATCGAGCGCCATATTTTCTTCTCATCCACAATGGCTCCCCTCCCCGGTTAGGTGGGACAACTACCTTCGGGCATTCCGGGAAACGCCGCTCACCGACTACATCGAAAACAGTCTGATTATCTCCGGTGGAGCGACCTTGCTCAACATACTGGCGGCCGCCCCCGCCGCCTACGCCCTCAGCCGCCTCCAATTCGGCGGGAAAAAGTGGATATTGCAGGCGGTGCTGGTCACCCAGATGTTTTCACCGGTTGTGCTGGTGCTTGCGCTCTACCATCTTATCTCGGTGTTGAACCTCACCGATTCGCTCTGGTCACTGATTTTAACCGACGGAACCTTCTCACTCGCCTTTTCGATCTGGCTGCTCACCTCCTACTTCAACGCGATTCCAGTTGAGATGGATGAGGCAGCGCGATTGGACGGCTGCACTCGCATCGGGGTTTTTCGGCGCGTGCTGATGCCTTTAGCCCGCCCCGGCCTAGCGGTGACCGCCCTATTTGCCTTCATCTATGCCTGGAACGAATTTGTCTTCGCCCTCACCTTTATCGCAACACCGGATCGTAACCCACTGACGGTCGGCCTTTTCGATTTCGTGGGGCGTTACGAGGTTCAGTGGAACCTCTTGATGGCGGCCTCCGTCATTGCGGTGGTGCCGGTCATCCTCATCTTCATGTTTATCGAGCGCCATCTGGTGGAGGGGTTGACCGCCGGCGCGGTGCGTTAATCCGGTAGCTCAATTTAATTGGCCGCTTGACCAACCCAAACTGATCAATTCAATCGTATCCGCCGCAAGCCCGGTGATTAATTTTATAAACTTATTCATCGAAAATATTTCATTGTTTCTCTCATCATTCATTGAATCGTAGGGGTAAAATACTGACGAGAGAAATAGCGTAATGCGTCGGCTTGAGGCGAAGACCGGCCGTTCGAGAGGAATTACCATGTTTGGACGAAAAACAACTGAAAAACAGAGCCAGGCAGCCGTCACAGAGGCGCTGATAACAGAGGCGCTGCGCGTGGTGGAAGACCCCGACCTGCACCGGGATATTGTCTCGTTGGGGTTTGTGAAGGATATAAAGATTTGCGGAGGGAATATTGCCTTTAAGATCGAGCTGACCACCCCTGCCTGCCCGGTGAAGGATCAGTTGAAAAGCCAAGCCCGAGACGCGGTAATGGCGCTGGATGGGGTGGAACAGGTAGAAATCGAGATGACCAGCAACGTGCGCCCCCGCCAAATGAGCACCGAGGAGTTGATCCCGGGAGTCAAGCATGTGATCGCGGTAGCCAGCGGTAAGGGAGGCGTCGGCAAATCCACCGTATCGGTCAACCTGGCGGTCGCGCTGGCCCATACCGGCGCGCGGGTCGGCCTGTTGGATGCCGATATCTACGGCCCCACGGTTCCGCTGCTAATGGGCGCCGATGAGCAACCCGAAATGGTGGATCAGAAAATTATACCGATCGAGCGGCACGGCGTGGCGATGATGTCTTTGGGATTTCTGTTAGAGGAAGATCGAGCGGTGGTGTGGCGCGGTCCGATGGTGGCCGGCGCGGTTCGCCAATTGATCTCCGATGTGGCATGGGGAGATTTGGACTATCTGGTGGTTGACCTGCCGCCCGGCACCGGTGACGCTCCGCTGACTTTGGCTCAATCGGTACCCTTGACCGGCGTAGTGATCGTGATGACGCCACAGGATGTGGCCCAGACCATCGCGAACAAGAGCATCGTGATGTTCCGAATGGTGGAGCAATCATCTGGGCGGCCGGTTCCGATCCTGGGTATCATCGAGAACATGAGCGGATTCCTGTGCCCTCACTGCGGCAAAGAGACGCCCCTTTTCAGCGCAGGCGGCGGGGAGAAAGCGGCCGCGCGCTTGGGAGTCCCGTTCCTGGGCTCGATACCGGTTGACCCGAACATCACCCTCAGCGGCGATGCCGGCATCCCCTCTATCATTATGGATCCGGAATCACGGCAGGCCGATGCCTTCCATCGAATTGCCGGCACTCTGGCCGCGCGTATCAGCACCTTGAACTTGACCGGAAAATAGCGCCCGCTCAAAAAATCGCAAATGAGCTCATTTTCGTGGAGGATATATGCGACTCGAAATCATTGGGATTGAGAAAATCTCGGAGGATCCGGATCAGCCGCGCCAGCACACCAATGCGGAAACGCTGGAGGCCTTAGCGGATAGCATTCGTCAACATGGGGTATTGCAGCCGATCACCGTTTCACCGATACACCCGCTGGGCAGATATCGAATCGTGACCGGTGAGCGGCGTTGGCGAGCCGCTCAGATTGCTGGCTTAAGTGAGATCCCTTGCCTGGTTCGAGAACTGAGTTCCGAAACCCGGCGCACTGAACAGATCATTGAAAACATTCACCGAGAGGAATTGCAGCCGCTGGAAAAAGCAGTTGCCCTTCAAGAGGTTAAGGAACGACTCAATGCAACCAACCGGGAGGTCGCTCATCGGTTGGGAATGTCCGAAAGCGCAGTTGCCCATCTTCTCGATCTGCTGACCTTGCCGGATGACATCGGGGAGATGGTCACGACCGCCGGCTCTCGTCCGGCTGATGGAAAGCTGACCGAGAAGCATGCCCGCTTCCTCAAACAACTCAACGAGGAACCGGAGCTTCAAAGGGCGGTGGTGGAGAAAATCCAGCAAGAGCAACTGACGGGTGATGATACCGGCCGACTGGTCAAGGCGATCCGCCAAAATCGAGGTCGAGAGGAGGAGATACTGCAGGCGCCCACCGATCACTTAACCGAGTTTTTTGCCGGCGCGCCGGGTGGCCGCACCGCGGCCGCGATGGCGAAGGAGGACAATGACCGCCCATCGGCATTAGTCTACTACGCGATCGAGGATTTGGGGCGCTTGAGTCTGAATGGGCTTTCACCGGACGAGATGGTGGAGGTTCATAATGCCCTGCAATCGTTACAGATGACGCTGGAAGCGCTGTTGCTCGAATGCCGGTCGGCATTGGAATCGGCAGAGTGAATGGATTTCACAGCCTCATGTGAGGGATTGGGTTGAAAAATAGGGCGGCAGCGAAAGGAGAGGAAAACTACCGCCCTAAGGAAGGAAGGTGAACTCGAATCGGTATGATTATCGGCATCGGCGGTGGAAACTGGAGCACCGATCGTTGTGCCATAGTGTTGTTGATGCTTTTTCAATCCTTCACGTAAGCCGAATTGAATTAATTGTATAGAGAGGTGAAATGATTATGGCGACTGCTACAACCATGCAAAGGGATACCATGCGTGCGGTGAGGTGCATCGGGCCGCAGGACTATCGCCTCGAAGAGCTTCCGGTCCCCCTTCCTGGAGCGGGAGAGGTTCTGGTGAAGCTCGATGCTTGTGGAATCTGTGCCTCCGATATCAAATGCTTTTCGGGAGCGCCACTATTTTGGGGAGACAAGGATCGCAAACCCTACGTCCAACCTCCAGTGACACCAGGCCATGAGCTGATCGGAACCGTGGTTGCGCTGGGTGAAGGCGCCGGCGAGACGCACGATTTAAAGGTCGGTGATCGTGCCATCTCAGAGCAGATCGTACCTTGTTGGAAGTGCCGATACTGCAGAACCGGCAAATACTGGCTATGTGAGGTCAACGATATCTACGGCTTTCATCAGCACTCTCAGGGGGGTATGGCCGAATATATGATCTTTCCGGACGGTGCCTTAAACTATAAGGTTCCTGCCGAGGTCCCGATCGAAAAGGCGGCGCTGATTGAGCCGCTCTCCTGCTCGATGCATGCGGTGGAACGGGCACAAATTCAATTCGGAGACGTGGTGGTTATCGCTGGCGCAGGCACTTTGGGACTGGGCATGGTCACCTGCGCCCGGTTGAAAAACCCGGGCCGCTTGGTTGTCGTTGACAAGATGTCCTCGCGGCTTGAGGTAGCCCGCGGCTTGGGCGCCGATGTGGTATTGAACCCGGATGATCAGGATGTGGTGCATGCAGTCCGCTCATTGACGGAAGGTTACGGATGCGACGTGTACATTGAGGCGACCGGCCACCCGGAAGCGGTCAACCAGGGACTGCAGATGATCCGTAAGGGCGGTAACTTCGTGGAGTTTTCGGTGATGGCCCACCCCACCACCAGCGATTGGACGATCATCGGCGATTCCAAAGAGCTGAACATCTACGGCGCTCACCTTGGTCCTGGCTGCTATCCGGTCGTCATTGACTACCTCGCCCGCGGATTGCTGAAGGTGGACGGCATCGTAACCCACCAACTGCCGCTGGAGGCGTTTCGTGAGGGCATCGAGATGGTGCACACCGCGGCGCATTCCATCAAGGTGCTGTTGCTGCCGTCAATTAAGCCGTAACTAAGTTCAATATTGCAAGTTTTAAAATACGGATTATACGATCGCATCTTTTCGTGGCTGCTTTCAGGTAACATAGATAATGGTTAGCGATACTATATTTTTGGAGGCGATTGAATTTTACGGCTTTCACGGCGCTTCGGATGAGGAGCAGGCGATCGGCCACCGTTATAGCGTTGACGTTTGGATGGAACTTGACCTGAAGCCGGCCTGCCGGAGCGATCGTCTGGCTGAGACGGTGAACTATTCCGAAGCCACCCGCTTGATACTGCAAACCGCAACCGAAAAGCGTTACCGACTTCTGGAGGCACTGGCGGAGCAGTTGGTCGTCGCACTACTGAGCCGGATGCCGCGATTGCAGGGGGTGCGGGTGCGGCTGCGGAAAGTTCATCCCCCGATGGGGGCTATCGCAGCAAGCGCCGGTGTGGAAATTTATCGAAGCCGTGCCGACTATCCGGCGTTAGTCAATTGCCCTCCTCAATCCGAGGTTATCTGAATGGCGGATAATAACGGCAAGACCAGCTTGAACGGAAAATACCGGGTTAGAGTCCCTGACCTGGACTATCTGCGCGGCAATATTGGTTGCCAGCGCGGCTGTCCGGTAAAGACCGATGCCCGCGGTTACGTCATCGCGACGGCGGAAGGTCGCTACCTGGAAGGCTACAAGATCGCCCGAGCCCCCAACCCCTTCGCCTCCATGTGCGGCCGCATCTGCGGCGCTCCCTGCGAAGCCACCTGCACTCGCGGCAAGGTGGATGAGCCGGTGGCTATCCGCGCGATCAAGCGCTGGGTGACCGAACAATACGGGGTCGAGTCGATTCCCGATCTACGTAAAACGCTGGAGTGGTCAAACGCTCGCGGCAGCGCCCACCCGGTTCTCGATAAGGCGAAAGTGGCCATCATCGGCGCCGGCGTTGCCGGCCTTACCGCCGCCCACGATTTGGCTCGTTTGGGCTACCGCTGCACCGTTTTTGAGCGCGAGCCGATCCCGGGCGGCCAGCTTGCCTGGGGTGTTCCGATTTACCGCTACGACCGTGAGCTGATGAACCTGGAGATTTCCGCCATTCTTTCGCTGGGCATCGAGCTTCGATTGAATTGCGAGATCGGCCGGGATATCACAATCCCCCAGCTTCGGGAGCAGGGGTATAAGGCAGTCTTCCTCGCAAGCGGCCTCTACTCCGGTCGCGATTTGAAGATCGTTGGCCGTGATTTAAAAAACGTCTATCTGGGGATGGAGTTTCTCCGCCAGATGAATTACGGAAAACCGGTGGATGTCGGTAAGCGGGTGGTAGTGCTGGGCGGTGGAAACGTAGCGATGGATGTCGCTCGGACCGCGGTGAGAGCGGTGGCCGGCACTTTGACCGGACGAGGCAAGGAGTGGACAGTTACCGACGTCGCTCGAAGCGCTTTGAGGCTGGGCGTGGAGGAGTGCCACGTCGTTTGCGGCGATTCCCGCGAAGAGCAGACGGCCGATGAGTATGAAGTGGACGAGGCTCTGGATGAAGGTGTTGTCTTTCACAACCGCTGGCTCCCCAAGCGCCTAATCGGGGAGAACGGGCGCGTCGCCGGTGTTGAGCTTCAAAAGGTCATCCGATTTTTCGATGAAACCGGTCGAATCAACCCGATTCTCCATGAAAATGTGACTGAAATCATCCCATGCGACAGCTTTATCATTACCATCGGTCAGGCATCCGATCTAAGCGTGCTGACCGGCGTTGAAAATGAGGTCAAATCGCTGCCCAACGGATTGGTGCAGATTGATCCGGAAACGCTACAGACCACCGCGCCGGATATCTGGGCGGGCGGTGATATCGGCTTGGGCGCGCGACTGTTCATTGATGCCATCGCCTCCGGCCAGAAAGCGGCGATCAGCATTGATGAAGCATTAAGCGGTAAAAAGGTAAAAAAGGTCGAGCGGGGCTTTATGAAGCAATTGCCGCTGAAGGATTACTCGATGCCGGCCTGGTTCGATCGCTTGAAGAGAAAAACTCCCGCCGAGATACCGGCCGATTTTCGACGCGACAATTTCAAGCTGGTTGAGATGAACTACAACGAGGATCAGGCTCGCGTGCAGGGAATGCGCTGCCTCCATTGCCATACCAGCACCATCTTTGATGGAGAGGAGTGCATCATGTGCGCCCTCTGCATCAATATCTGCCCCGAATCGATATTGAAGATGGTTCCGATTTGCGACCTAACGGGCGATGAAAAGGTGCATCGGGCGGTGCTGAATCGCTTCGGCATTCCGCTGGAAGAGATTTACAAGATGCCCCGAGAAGAGGCGGCTCAAATCGGTACCGCCATGTTGATTGATAATGTTCACTGCATCCGATGCGGGCTGTGCGCCAAAACATGCCCGGTCGGCTGCATCACGATGGAGGAGCTGGAGGTACAGGAAGAGTACGTCTACGCCGAATAGTTGATTCTTCCGGCTTTTTTATTACACATTCATCCCATTGTTAGTACACGCCAACCCAGCCGGCATGGCGCTCTCTATTGGACCGTTCATCGGCAAACCCTACATCAACCGACTGGGTTGGCGCCTACCACAGCTTCGACCACTAAAAACGTTCTCATTCCATTCGATTCGGCCTAATTAAAGAAGGAAAATGAAAGCGGTGAGTGGAATTTAACCACTAAGGAGAGTTGAGAAGGTTGCCTGTCTTTATGAGGTTGTTGAAAAAGTTGGCGGGGCCTGCCGATTCGTCATTCCCGCATGGCTCCACTCCAGTGGAGTGGATGGCGGGAATCCATTTCCCTGCCTATTAACAGGTCGGCAAGATGATGTCCCGGGTTCCGCTTTGAGGGCATGGAATGACGTCCCGGTGGGTGTTATCCTATTTCTCAACAACCTCCTAAATCGCCAAATGAGCCGTTCGGGACAGGCTCCAGGCGCAGAAGCTATCCATTCAGCCGGTAGCAGAGGAGAGAGAAGAGATGAAAGCAGGTAATGGGTGCAAGTGGGGAATGATATTCGGCGCAATTCTGATGTTGGCTTCCGCGCTTTGCCAAGCCGCTTCGCCCAAACACATCCTAATGGATATTGAATCCAAAGGCTTCCGCCACGAGGTGCTGCCGCTGGCCGCTCAGATCGTGAAGCAGCTTGGGCAAGAATCAGGTAAGTTCAACGTAACCGTCACCGAAGACAGCGCCGGTTCCATTACGGCCGCAAACTTAAAGCACTACGATGCGGTGCTCTTTTTCACCACCGGCGATCTGCCGATCGCCGACCGAGCCGGATTTCTCAACTGGATCAATAAGGGACACGGCTTCATCGGCGTTCACAGCGCCACCGATACATACCACGGTTACACACCCTACACCACGATGATCGGCGCCGAATTTATGACTCACGGCCCGCAGGTGAAGGTCAACGTCCATGTTGACGACCCCCACTTTCCGGGCGTCCAAAAGCTGGCGCCCTCTTTTACGATTTTTGACGAGATATACCAGTTTAAAAATTTCGATCTCTCCCACCGGGTGCACGTCATTCTATCGCTAGATAAAAACCCGCAAACCGGCGCGCCCGGCTTCTACCCGATCGCCTGGTGCCAGCAATACGGCAAAGGGCGCGTTTTTTACGATGCGCTCGGTCACCGGGATGATGTGTGGACTAGCAAGATATACCAGGAGCAACTGCTGGGCGGCATCCTCTGGGCGCTCAAGTTGGAAAAAGGCAGCGCCAAGCCCAACATCCCTCAATTCAGTCCCATGAAGACGAACTAACGATGTTGAGCACGACCGCCCGATATCCGATTCACCGCGCCGCCCGTATTGAATACAGGAATTTCAAATAGTCTGGAAATAGCGCTTTTTTATGATCCAAACCCAACCTCATCCCTCACGGCATAGATCTCTCCGCGATCGCCAGCACCTTATCAGCGGTCTTCTATTTACATCTCCCGCCATAATCGGTCTGCTGGTGTTTACGGCCTATCCGCTTGGAGCCTCCCTGTACTATAGTTTTTGCAGCTATTCGGTACTGCAGCCGCCCCGATGGACCGGTTTAGCCAACTATCGGCTGATGGCGCTGGATATTGCGCACCACGGATTGCTGTTCCAATCCGTTTACAACACCCTCTACTTTGCGGCATGGTCGGTGCCACTGGGCATTCTGGTCGCCTACCTGCTGGCGATATTGTTAAATCAACCGGTCCGCGGCTTGGCCTTTTTCCGCACCCTCTTCTACATTCCATCGGTGGTGCCGGTGGTTGCTTCCTCGGTGCTGTGGCTCTGGCTGTTTAATCCCCAATACGGCCTGATCAACATAGCGCTGCAACATATCGGGGTCGGCAATCCGCCCGGATGGTTGGCCGATCCCGCCTGGAGCAAACCGGCTCTCATCTTAATGAGCCTGTGGGGGGTGGGAAACTCAACCGTGATTCTGCTGGCTGGATTGCAGGGGGTGCCGGCCGAGTATTATGAGGCGGCCGAGTTGGACGGCGCGTCTCCCTGGCAACGCACGATACGCATTACGACGCCGCTCATGAGCCCCTACCTTCTGTTCTTATTCGTGATGGGATTGATTGGGGCTGGCCAATACTTCACTCAAGCCTGGGTCATGACCAACGGAACCGGCAGCCCGGCTAACTCCACACTGCTCTATCCGATGTACCTCTTTCAGAACGCCTTCCAATATTTTAAGATGGGATACGCCTGCGCGATGGCTTGGTTTCTCTTTATATTCGTGGCGATCGGTACGCTGCTGCTCTTTAAGACGGCAGCCCGATACGTCACTTATGGGGAGTAGTGGAATGAGTGAAACCGGACAAAGCAGCCGCGCCCGCTTCTCACCCATACGCAAGCTGATCGTTTATGGGGTCTTAGTTGCCCTCAGCATCATCTTCGCAGCGCCTTTTGTATGGTTGGTTGTTACATCCCTAAAGCCGGAACGGGAGATATTCAGCACATCGCTGCCTCATCGTGTCGTGATCACCAACTACACGAAAGGCCTGACACTATTTCCATTCCTCCGTTACCTGGATAACACACTCTTTCTCTGTGTGGTGAACGTTATCGGCGTGGTGATCTCCAGTTCAGTGGTCGCCTACGGTTTAGCTCGCATCCCATGGCGCGGCCGGGACGTCTTGTTCGGAATCATTTTGGCCACGATGATGCTTCCCCCACAGGTGACGATGGTACCGCTCTTTGCTCTGTTTAAGTGGCTGGGATGGATCGGCAGCTATCTGCCCTTAACGGTGCCCGCCTTCTTTGGCAACGCCTTCTTCATCTTCTTATTGCGCCAATTTCTGATGACGATACCGGAAGACCTTTCCGATGCCGCCCGGCTGGACGGTTGCAGCGAATTCGACATCTACCGCCGGGTCGTTATTCCATTGATGCGCCCTGCGCTGGCAACCGTCGCACTATTCACCTTTCTCGGCACCTGGAACGACTTCCTGAACCCGTTGATCTACATTTTCGATGATCGCTACTACACCCTCTCCCTCGGCCTCGCTATGTTCACCAGCCAATACGGGAGCTATTGGGGCCAATTAATGGCCGTCTCAACCGTAATGGTGGTGCCGGTGATGATCCTGTTTTTCTTGACGCAGAAAACATTTATTCAGGGTATAACACTTACCGGCATGAAATAGGCGTATATGCCACAATTGAAAAACGGTCTGTTGCCTGTTTAACCGCTTTATCACCGCCGATTCAACCGATAGACGCAGCCAATGCAAATTAAAAAATGCCAGATAGGAGGGTGCAATGTCGGCCGTCTCGCAAACAAAGACTTTAAAATCGGGAGTGACGATCCCGGTTTTTCATACTGATAACCCCGCTCGCTCCACCTTCACCCCGGAAGAACTCCAATACTACCGCGATAACGGCGCCATCTGTATCTCAGGCGTTTTCAATCAGAATGATCTCGCCGCGATCCGTAAAGCAGCCGATGATCTACTGGACTATTGCCGTCCGTTTCTTATCGGCAAACCACTCCTTGAGATCGAAAAGGGGCAGGTTGAGGGGCATCTGGTCGTCCGCAAAATTCAGCCGGTGGTTGATGCGGTGCCGATGCTGTTGGAAATTTCACGAGACCAGAGGATAATAAAAAGGGCGGCCGCTCTGCTCAATGACCAACCAATCCTTTTTGAGGACAAGCTGAATTATAAACCGCCGCTGGTCGGCTCTGACTTTCCCATTCACCACGACTGGGGATACTGGAAAGGCCACGATTCCTCTCTCACCAACCTACTTTCGGTGATGATCTTTTTCGATGATGCCACTGAGGAGAATGGCTGCATGCGGATTTATCCCGGCAGCCATAAAATGGATGACTATCCATTGAACGGTCCGGTCATCGCCGATGGGGTATTAAAGCGCGAAGATTCGTTACCGGTGCCATGTCCGGCCGGCTCCATTTTGATTTTCGGCTGCCACACGGTTCACTGTTCCGATCCCAATTTTTCATCAAAGCCGCGCCGAGCCCTCATCCTCAGCTACCATGAGGCATCGTTGGGCGACAAGTATGATCTCAGAAATGGTCCCGGGCGCGAATGCGCCAAGCTCTGGTATGCGGCCTTTGATATTGCGGTGGCGGCGGTTCGCACCGGCGAGGCTTGGGAGCGGTACCGTCGCACCGATGACAGCCACCATGCCAAATGGTGGAACGCCGGCTTGGAGCGCGGGGTGGAGTACGCCCGAACATAAGACAGGTTCCGTGCGGGCCGGCAAGCGCATACAGGGGCGACTTTTCATTATAATCTCGGATACCTGGATTCCCGCTTTCGCGGGAATGACGGTTGGGCGGCTTCGCTTATCGAACCCAGTGTGAGCGTAACCAGGGGTGTAGGTTGTACCGCAAATAAGCGATCGGTTGTTTCAAATGTATTTCGATCACCTGGATTCCCGCTTTCGCGGGAATGACGATTGGGCGGCTTCGCTGATTCTGATTAACCCGCTTGAAATAACGAGAAACTACTAGACATGATCAATTGATCGAGCAAAGCGGTGCTACCTTTTCAGCGAGGCGTGGCCAGCAACGCATCCGAATTCTATCCGATATTGAACTCAATACGAAAGGAGCCCATCTCGATGTGGATGTGCGATCGCTGCCAGGAAATCAACGACGACAAGGCCGACAACTGCGCAAAATGCGGTTGGCCGAAAGGCGGAGTCGCCCCGACGCCTCCATCACCTCCTCCCCCGCCGACGAATCAACCTTCTATCCCCAACCCGCCATTTGGTGTGCCGCCTCCAATCGGTGGAATGCCCGGCGCATTGCCTTCCGATCTTGACCCTAACCAGGCGCCGGGCGGTCAGGCGCCGCGGCTGCTCGACACGTCAGTGGATCACGGAGGCGGCCCGGTTCCTTACCGTATCGAAGGCCAAATCGTTCCGGTGCTTCACTTGAGCCTCAGCAACATGCCGGTCTACTTTGAGCACTACGTGCTGCTGTGGAAATCGCCCTCCGTCAATATCGGCATAAAGGCGCTTCAAGGCGCCGGCCGCCGGCTGCTCGCCGGATTACCCATCTTCATTACTCAAGCGGTCGGGCCGGGCGAGATCGCCTTCAGCCGGGACGGCGCTGGACATGTGTTTGCAATCCACCTGCAACCGGGAGAAGAGCTGGATGTCCGCGAGCATCAGTTTTTAGCCGCGACCGATAACGTGGATTACAGCTACCAATGGGTTAAAGGGATCAGCAATATCCTTTTCAGCGGAACCGGCCTTTTTATTGATCATTTCAGGCCGATGGCGGGCGAAGGGGTCGTCTGGCTGCATGGGTATGGAAACGTGTTTGAAAAGGTTCTCGGCCCCATGGAGATCCTCGATGTGGAGCCCGGCGGCTGGGTTTACAAGGACCCAACCGTACAAATGGATACCGTCGTTCAGCCACTGTCAACCGGCCTATTCGCCTCCTCTCAGCAGCTTGTCTTTAATCGGTTTACCGGGCCGGGGAGGATCGGCATCCAATCCATGTACGTCCATTTGCAAACCAGCAATTAATCAGCGAGGAAGGAAAATGGGGCACAAGGCATCGTGCCCCTAACCGCAACCTCTGTGACTTAGTAGTGATTGGCTCCGTGATCGGGCAGCGGCACCACCCACACGTCTCGATATTCCACCTTATCGCCGTGGTACTGGAGGCGGATCGGACCGGTTCCCTCCCAGGCATCTCCCATCGCACCGGCGGTAGGTCCGGAAATCTCTTGATTGTTCTGTATTACGATGCCGTTTTGCAGCACCGTCACCCGGGCGTGATGGATGAGCTGGTGGGTGGTGGGGTTATACTCCGGTGCTCTGAAGACGATGTCGTAAGCTTGCCATTGGTGAGTCGGTTTGCAGGCGTTTACCAGCGGCGCCGCCTCGCCGTAAACCGCGCCGCAATCGCCAGTGCCGGGGCTGGCGATGCCGTAAGAATTTAGCACCTGTATTTCGTATCGCCCCTGCAAGTAGACCCCGCTGTTCCCATTTGCCTGCCCCTGGGCGTTCGGCATTTCGGGCTCGCGCCACTCAACGTGAAGATAGAAATTTTTAAACTGCCGCTTGCTGACGATATCGCTGTTGGTGGTCATCATCGCCCCGTTGTCAAAAGTCCAATCGGCAGGTTGGCCGCTGCCGATCATTTGCCAATTTTTAGCGATATCGGATTGACGGCCGGAAAAGAGCACCACTACGCCCGGCACATTGGGTGGCGGCACCGGCCCTTGATTGCCCGGCTGGGCCGCCATGGCTATCATTGCGCCAAATGCAATCAAACAAAACGACAATCCGAACGGTTGCATCTTACGTGACCCGATGCTCTTTGATAATCGGTTCATGTGCATATTATCCTCCTCTTTGTAAGGCATTCAACTCCGCGTGAAAGCTTGATTTATCCCTCGTCACATTCAATCGCTGCAGGAATGCGCGTTTAACGACATGGCACCCATGTCGTTAAACGCTCGTAATATATATCAATTCACCAACCGCGCCGTGAATTCCTACTTTTTTCCAAGGCAGTAATGGTAATATAAAATTAGCATCAATAAATACGACGAGGGGTCTCCATGCAACCTGATTTGAATGAACCCTATCCGATCACTTCAGATCAGCACGAGCAGTTCCAGCGTGATGGTTTTATCCTGATCCGCCAACTTGCAACATCGGCAGAGGTGGCATTTTATCGTAAAGCGATCGTGGATGCGGTCGCCCGATTAAACACCGAAAAGCGTGCCTTAACAGATCGTGATACCTACGGTAAGGCCTTTTTGCAAACGATGAACCTGTGGCGCAACGATGAAACCGTCAAAAAATTTGTCTTTGCACGTCGTTTCGCGCAGGTTGCAGCCGAATTGATGGGAGTTCCGGCGGTTCGCCTCTACCATGACCAAGCACTCTTTAAGGAGGGGCATGGCGGCCATACTCCCTGGCATCAGGATCACTACTACTGGCCGCTCGACACCGATAACACCATCACCATGTGGATGCCGCTGGTGCAGGTGCCGGTTGAAATGGGCGCCCTCACCTTCGCAAAAGGCTCTCATTGCGACGGGTATCTCAATTCGATCGAGATATCGGATCAATCCCATGCGTTGTTTGACCGTTTCGTCAAAGAGAAGGGCTTTCCGGTGGTTAACTATGAGATGGAGGTCGGTGATGCCACTTTTCACAGCGGATGGGTGCTGCACTCCGCACCCGGCAACGCCAGTGACGCAACCCGTGAAGTGATGACCATCATCTATTTTGCGGACGGCGCCCGCGCCATCGCACCCGACAACCCGCACCGAGTCAACGATTTAGCGACCTGGCTGCCCGGTGTGAAGCCGGGGGATCCGGCCGCCAGCGAAATCAACCCGGTTCTCTACGGTTAAGAATTAATAAGATCAGCGGGCTGATCATAATTTACAGGCTGTCGGAAAAGGAATCCTTTACCGCATCGCTCAGGTCGCGAAGCGGCTCGGTTAGGTTTATTTGAGCGGCGATGCGGGAAGCCTCGCTTCCCCGCGCCTGCAATAGCATCCCGGGAAGGTTGGTTCGGAGCTGCTCCAGCGTCCAGTTCACCGGGTCATCTTTGGCCTTGCCGACCATCGGGGTCACCTCATCAGTGCCGCTGGGGTCCAGATGATAATGTGGATTCAGTCGAAAACAGTCGAATCGCAGCAGCTCTTGATTTCGACCGTCCCGAAGCGCAAACACCTGGATAGCAGGTCCTTCGTCTCCACCGAAATGGCGGTATTCCACCCGAAACATCAACTCCTCAGCATTAATCCAGCGCTCCATACTCTCCTCCTCACTGAGAATATCATTGGATCATTCGCTGGTAACGATCGGATTTCCTTCAACCGGGCGGCGGCAATTGTTCATGAATAAGTTCAGTTTTCTGGGTAATTTAGGCAGCAGGCTTTTCCCTCCATAGCAATATTCAACTTCCTCCCCCCTCGTGGGCGGGGAGGGTTGGGGCGGTGAGCGACTAATGCTGCTAGAAAACATTCCCCTAGAATTGAACTCTTTCTTGTTCAATGGTTGTACGGCCGCTGGCGATACCGTCGGGTATTCTATGGGTAAATTGAGAATGAGTTCAGTTCTCTGGGTAATTTAGGCAGCAGGTTCTCACTCCCTGTTTGCCGCCAGGCAGGCAACTCTTTTCCCAATCCTGAGAGAGGACTGGTGAAGGAGATTGCTTCGCTTCGCTCGCAATGACACCCTCCCCGCTTGCGGGGAGGGCTGGGGT
>JAKBZR010000076.1 GCA_021842405.1 bacterium | reverse complement strand
AAAGCGCCCACTTCATCTCAATATGCCCTGCCTAAGCCGCTTTTTACGGTTCCATTCCAATACCGCGATCACAACATATGGCTGCAGGGGGCAATTAATGGCGGCCGGCCGGTTCTCTTTTTGCTGGATACCGGCTCGGAGCTGATGCTGGCTGATCCTCACATCGTCAAACATGTTACCAGCGGCGGACCGCTTCAGATTCACGAACTCTCCGGAAGCAGTCCAGCCACTTCAGCCGAATTTGATTCCGTAAAAATCGCCGGTACTACGATTTCAAAAGTGAAGGGGGCGATCGCTCCTTTAGGGGCGATGCGGCGGCTGACCGGCCGGCCGGTTTATGGCGTAATTGGGTACTCCCTGTTGCACCGTTACGCGATTCAGATTGATTACCAGAAACAGTTGATTCGGTTTTGGCAGCCGGGCACCTTCGCACAAGCCGCAATGGAGCAGCGCGCGATTCGGCTCCCATTGATTTGGGCCAATAAGGACCGCTATTCGATCTCGGTTGAGGTGGGAAATGATGGTAGTCGGCAATGGCCCTTCGTGATTGACACCGGTTTCAGCGGTTTTATCAGCATTCAGAGCGATACTGCCCGCCGAACAGGACTGCTCGATGCCGGCACGGTGCGGGTTACCGAGTTGGAGAAGGGACTGAATAACCCCTTCATCGTGCAGAAAATCCGCGCTTCGCACATTCGAATCGGTACGATGAAACTGGTTGCGCGAGTCGTGCAGATTGATCCCGATAACCGCTTCGCGCCGAATGGATTGATTGGGAATCGTTTTTTGCAAAATTATCAGGTGACGATTGACCCCGGCGCCGGTTCGATGTGGTTGGATCGCGTTACCCAAGACGAGGAGCACGATTCGGCGGCGAGGCCCAAGCTCGGTTGTGACGGGACGTGGGTGAATGGGATGTGGAGAATTAATTATGTAGCGCCATGGTCCCCCGCCTATTATGCCGGCATTGAGCCGGGCGACATTTTGTTGGAGGTGAATGACCACCCGGTAGCCGGATCAGCCGACCCCCTTGCTTTTATTCCCGCTAAAAACCCAAAGGTAGTTGGGCTGGAGCTATCGCGAAACGGGACCCTCTACTCACTATGGATAAAGCCTTCCTCTCCATTTACCTGGTCCGCCCCGAAGCCCAATGTGAAGCCGTTGAAATTGGATAAGCGGGTAGCAAAATAGACGAAATGCTCCCCATGAGTGGAGCGACCGGCGATGCGGGAGGATGATTTTGAAAAATGCGGGAAAGCCCTTGGGAGCCTCCTTCCGGGTTCCGATTTGCGGCCATGGAATAACGGCCCAAGGGAGTTATCGTATTTTTCAACCCCCTCTTGATGGTTGCCTGGCTGGACTGACCACTAAATGGTAGGAATCCGGCGGCTAAATGTTGAATTCTATTTTATCACTAAGAAGTCACCGGTGCATGTGATTGAATAAGACCGGTGCGGTGGAGGACCAGATGGCAACGATTTTCGGCAAAACCTACTCTCGCACAAGCCTCCTTCGATACGTAGGAGATATTTCACAGATTGCCAGGGTGAAGCCATATCGTTTAGTTGAGGGATTTGAGCAGGACGTAATGGCGGCCGACTTGACAACCGGTGGCGGCCTCACCTTTACCGTGTTGCCCAGCCGTGGAATGGACATCTCATCCGCCAGCTTCAACGGGCGGCCGCTCGCCTGGCGATCCGCAACCACCGACCGCCATCCCGCCTTTTTCGAGCCGGAGGGGCTGAGCTGGCTTCGGTCGTTTTATGGCGGGCTGGTCGTTACTTGCGGCTTGACCTGGGCGGGCGCCGCTTGCACCGATGAGGGCAAGGAGCTTGGGCTACACGGTTGGGTGTCCAACACGCCGGCCGTCAATGTTGCCTGGGGCGGCGAATGGACGGGGGACGACTATGAAATCTGGATTTCCGGTAAATTGCGGGAAGCGATCGTTTTCGGCGAAAACGTGGAGCTTACCCGCACCATTCGAGCCCGGCTGGGCGAAAACCGTTTCTGGATTCATGACCGGGTTGAAAATATGGGTTATCGCCGAACCGAGCATATGTTCCTTTACCACATCAATATTGGCTTTCCGGCCATCAGCGATCACACCGCCCTAATTGCTCCTACATTGGAAGCGACGCCACGTGACGCGGAAGCGGAAATGGGTAAGGAGCGCTATGCCGAGATGCAACCTCCAACCCCGGACTACAATGAGAAGGTCTACTTCCATCGGCTTGCTACCGAACCGGATGGGAAGGTAACCACCGCACTGGTGAACCCGGAATTGGACGGCGGATACGGCGTCTACTGCACCTTCAATCAGAAGGAGCTTCCCTACTTCATAGAATGGAAGATGATGGACGCCGGCACTTATGTGGTGGGGATGGAGCCGGCCAACGCATTGGTGCTTGGCCGCGCCACTGAGCGCGCAGCCGGCCGCTTGCAGTTCTTGGAGGGCGGCGAGGTTCGCGAGTACCATCTGGAAATTGGAGTGGTGGATGGAGCAGCGCAACTCAATACCCTCCGTCAAAATGCTCAAGAGCTGATTCGGGCGGCTAGGAAATAAGCGAAATCACAAACTTTCCGCCTGGACTTTTTCGCTACAAGGTGACAATTACCCTATTCAGCAAGATGGAGGGTTGAAAACATAATGGATATACAAGATGCCCAAGCAGCAATCGGCGCTCTGACTGCGATTGACAAGCGCCTGCTCAAAAGCCTGATCTTAACCAGGAAAGCGGTTGAAAATTGGGATTTTAAAACCTTGAAAAGGATGCTGGCGGCGTTGGGTGATGACACTAAGCTGTTGGCAGTCAGGCATGAGGAGTTGAGGCCGGAGATTGTCAGTGCACTGAAAGCGGAGCAGGAGTTCGTGGCTGGTGAAGACTATCCCGGCGCTTTGGAGACAGCCTTGCGTGAGGAATGTCTCCCGCTTCAGGGCAGTTATCCTCGGTATGAGTTGCATCCCTTCAAACTAACGGTAGACTCTGAGCAGGAGGTTGTAACCCTTACCGTCGGGCGTAAAAGCGAACGGACATCTGCCCTCGCCCCCCAGCATGTGGCCGCTTGGGTGGCGGCCCGGTACAAAAAGCTGGTGGAGAAGAGATTCGAATCGCAACAATTCTGCAGTGAATTGCTCGACGCTTACTGCATTGGCAACCAACTAGCCTACCAGAAAAACGAGGTGATGTGGGGGCGTGCGGTACCTTTGGCCACCATCTACAAACTGCTGACAGTACGCCGCTCCGCTAAGCAGGAATATCCGAAGGAGCAATATACCTACGAACTCGGACGGCTGAAGGAACAGTTCCAGATCAGGTACAAGGATTACCGATTCGAGTTTGGTTTTGCCCGAAACCAGAGCAATGCCTTCCTGGTGATAGACAGCCAGGGCAGGGAAAGTCGCCTAGAGGGCCTGATCGTTCATGTGGAGCCTAAACCCCAGGAGGTAAAGCAGCTATGAATGTCAGCGAACAAGATATTGAAAACCTGAGATCGGGTGCTCCACCGGCAAGCCCTGATCTGCTAACCGGTATGACAGAAGGGCGGGATGACTGGCTTGATCGCTTCCAGGAATATTACCTCTATAACTTTATCAAGCGGGGCCATGGTAGTAAAGTTAAGGTGCTGGTTGGCAGCGAGGGAACCGGCAAGACCCATCTGTTGCGCTGTGTGAAACAGGATGCCCAGGCGATGGGTTACGCCGCGGTCTATCTATCTATGCGGGACATTGACTACAAGCTGAACAATCTTCCAGTGCTATATCAAAGAATTGTGGAGCAGATTGACCAAGAGGCGCTGGTGCGCGGCCTTTGCAGGCGCGTTGCCGAACAACTCGGCTACGATGAGCATGAGTATGACGGGTCGGATCGCTTACTACCGCTTTTAGTGGAGAAAGAAGGCTGGACCGACCGCGATGCCAGAAGGGAGATCAGGACGTCTATCGGTCGGTATTTTCACAGCCTGTATGTTGGTCCCGCATTTGTTACTTTCTGTTTTCTAATTACCGAGGCGAGGATGGTCAATGGTCAGGATGAGAGGTTGGAGATTGCGCTCAACTGGCTGAGTGGCGGGAAGCTAAGTCTGGCCGATAAAAAGTCATGCTACCTGTTCGAGGCGTTGCAAAAGTCCAATGCTAGAGCCTGGCTGAACTCTCTAATCCAGGTCTTGAACGCGGCTGGAATGACCGGTTTAGCCGTCCTGATTGACGATATCGAGGAGATAACCAGCAAGGTATCGTGTACCGGTCGGCACCTGTACACGAGTAATGCCGTCAAGGACGTCTGTGAACTGTTTAGACAACTGATTGACGATACCGATTTGATGGATGGATTTGTATTGATTCTGGCCGGTCGCCGGGAGATCATTGAGGATATGAAACGAGGTTTCAAGAGCTACGAAGCGCTCTGGATGCGGCTGGACCCCACTTTGGTTCGCGAACAGCGTTTCAATCCGTACTGTGACATTGTGGATATTGATCTGCTTTATGAAACCAAAAGGGAAGTTTTTCCCAAACAAGTGGCAACCAGGTTGAGCCAGTTGCTGCAGGAGGCAGGATTCCGTCGTCACTTCCAGGATTTGCCGGATTTAAGCGGCCATAGTGAGTTGCGGGCGCGGGTGATGGAAACGGCAGGGTTGATGAAAGGGGCGGAGGAGTAGATGATCGCCTACGATGAGGACCGCCTGAAAGCGATCGGCGTGGTTGAAGCGTTGCGAGCCGGCGTGCCGACCCGTATTTCAACCAGGGTATTGCCAGACCTGAGAAAAGAACTGACAGAGCTAATTCAGGAGGACCTGAATCGGCTCCGTGCTGGGCAACGCATTCCAGGGCGTCTGTTTTGGGGACGTTACGGCCAGGGCAAGACACACGTGCTGACGACGGTAGAGCACCTGGCGCTGGAGATGGGCTTTGCGGTGAGCCGGGTTTCCTTGAGCCGAGAGGTGTCATGCCACAATTTGAGCCATTTTTATAGCCGGGTGGCGCCGCTGCTGCGCACTCCAGACTCTACGGTCAACGGCTTGCAGCGAAAGCTCAATCAGAAACAGCCCTCCGACTTACCGGATAGCCCGATCATCCTGTCGGGGCGCTATAGCCATCCGATGCCGGCGATCATCCTGGAAGATTACTTTTACACCGAGGGAGAAGACCAGGATCTGCTATATGGGTACTTGATGGGCGGCAAGGCTTCCGCCACCGAGTTGAGGCGAATCCACAAGAAATACCGTAATGAGCCTATGCCCAAATTCCAGCGGAATTTCAAGAGTGGGGAAGACTCGTCCGCTTTGTTTGGCGTGCTGGCGGATACCATCTGCTTCTGCGGTTACCAGGGGTGGGTCATTTTGATTGATGAGTTGGAGTTGGTCGGCAGGCTGGGCAAGATCAGTCGCCTAAAAGCTTATCGCAACCTGAACTGGCTGCTCAACTGGTCGGGAACAATGCAATATCCGATCTATACGATGGCGGCCACGGCGGAAAACTTGCGTGACGAGATGTGGCACTCCACTGATTCCAGCCGGCAACATGACGAGGCGATTATGCCCGAACTGGCCTTGGAAAAGTTCGGTGCGAGCGGTCGAGAAGAAATCCTAAAATTCTTTGAGACCGGCAATAGTAGTCAATGCCCCATTATCGAGCCGGTGACGGAAGCAGCACTGATAGACCTGCTTGAGGAGTTGGTAAAGATGCACGGTCGCGCTTATAACTGGAACGCTGCCCTAAACGTGGGTAAGTTGTTGCGGGACCTTGGTAGCCATCCGATACGCACCTATATCCGGGCAACCCTGGAAGCATTGGATATTCGTTATCTGTACCAGGAGGAGATCGTGCCCAAAGCGGAAGACCTGGTCACCAGCGCCATCGAAGAGGACGAGAACTTCTTCTCGGAAACTGTCGAAAATGAATAAACCGGCTAACTCTATATCCGCCCGGAGGAGAAAATTGGATTGCCTGGTAGTAATCGTCTCTCTGGCGTTGTTATTTGCACTCGCTGCACCCGGCTCTTTTGCCAGCGATATCATCCTGCAAAACGATACGCTTCAGATCACTTTCAGTCGTGAGACCGGCGGCATTACCGCCATTACCTCTCAAGCACCCGCACACGACTTTATCGAAGCGCCGGCCGCCAAGCCGATGCTGTGGAGGGTTGTCCTTCACGATCCATCCGGTAAAGCCGTCATGATGGACAATTCATCGGTCTCAGCACCGGCCGCAGCTTATCGGCGAGGCGATAGAAAGCTGGTGCTGCGATGGGAAAAAATTCCGATACCGAACGATAGCGGCGCTTTGAGCGTAACGGTTGATGCTTCCATAAAGCCAACCGATTCGCGGGCATTGATGCGGATTACGGTTCATAATTCAAGCTCTCATTTCGGCATTTGGCAGGTTGATTTTCCGGTCATCTCCTCGCTTGGGCACCCAAGCGAGGCTGCGGTGGCGGTGCCGCGCAGCAATTGGGGCATTCTTTACCGCCAACCGGCTGAAGCGCTGGAGGGGACTTACCCATCCGCTGCCTGGCCGATGCAGTTTTGTCTGTTAAATGAAGGTGAAACCGGTCTCTATCTGGCCGCGCAGGATCCTCATGCCTGGTTTAAGCAGTTCAACTACAAGGTCGGCGGCGAATACGCGCTTACCACCTATGCCGAGAATATGGGCATTCCGCACAACTCATTCAATGCTCCCTATACCTTCGCGATCGGCGTCTATCATGGTAATTGGATCGAGGGGTGCCATATTTACCGGGCGTGGGCGCTACGGCAGCCATGGGCATCAAGAGGAAAACTGATCCGCCGCCAAGATGTGCCGATTCGATTTAAGCGGGTGGCCGCTTGGCTGCAGGATAATGGAGCATCCTCCACGGTGGTGCCCGATATGGAGAAGTTTGCGCGGGATATCGGCGCGCCGGTGGCGGTTCACTGGTATAACTGGCATCAGATTCCATTCGATACCCACTACCCCGATTATTTCCCATCAAAACCCGGGTTTGCCGAAGGGGTTAAAGCGCTGGTTCAGCATAAAATGGTCGTGATGCCCTATATCAACGGCCGTCTCTGGGACAGCGAGAATCCCGATTTCGAGCAGGCTCGACCCTATGCGACAAAAAATGAAAACGGTGGGCTGAACATCGAGATATACGGCTCTGGCGCCAAGTTGGCGGTGATGTGTCCCTCCACCCAATTCTGGCAAGATAAGGTTTTCTCAATCGTTCGCCGCCTGGTGCTTGAAAAACATATCAATGCCATCTACATTGATCAGATCAGCTCCGCCGCACCGCGCTTTTGTTTCGATCCAAGCCATCACCATCCCCTTGGCGCCGGCGATTGGTGGGTCCAATCCTACTGTCGTATGCTCAATAAAATAAAAACCTGGTGCCATCAAGACGGCCGCGATGTGGCCATCACGTCGGAAAATAACGCCGAGCCCTACATGGCCGATCTGGATGGCTTTTTGATTTGGAATCCGCGCGAGCCGGATGAGATACCGATGGATGCGGTGGTTTACAGCGGATATACCATCTATTTCTCCACCCCAATCACGCTAAATGACGGCGACACCTCATTTGCGCTCGCCGAAGGTCGTGATTTCCTCTGGGGCGCCCAGCTTGGATGGATGGGGCCGGCGCTGATGCAGCCTTCCAATCATGCCAAGATTGCCTATCTATCCACCTTGGCTCGAGCGCGGGAAATGGCGTTGAACTATCTGTTATATGGCGAATTGCTGGGTTTCTTGCCGCCGGAGAAAAAGGCACCATTGCTGACTGGCACCTGGCGTGGCTGGGGCGGCGAACCGGTTCCGGTTAGGTTACCGGCCGTGATGAATGCGGTTTGGCGTGGTGTGAATGGGACAATTGGAGTAGTCATCACCAATACTGATACCGAGCCACACCCCTTCACGGTTATATTTAACGGATCAGAATGGGGATTGGAGCGTGCCGATCGTTTGACCATCACGTTGAAATCACCCGATGGCATGAGCCAGCAGGAGGAAGTGGCGGGCAACCACTTTACGAAAACATTGGATTTAGCGGGGCGTAGCGTAGTGATCCTAAGCGTTAGGCCGCATTACAAACGCTAAGTTCTTCTGATTTTACTCGTCAAGGATGCCCATCTCTGCCAATGAATGGGAAGCTAGCAACAATCGTTAGCCGCCTAGTAGCTCTCGGGCCCGCTTTGCTGTTTCGGACTGATCGTCACCTTTCTGCAAAATCGCTTCAAGAACCTCCACATCAATGGCCAGATCATTAACCCCTTCGATATCAATGCCTTTCAAGTTCAGTATCAGCCATCCCTTACCCGCTTTTTTACCGCCATAAAGCGAGCTGAATTTCATTCGATCTTTGGGAAACTCCATCACGATCTCCCTCCAGCATAACTATTACTCAACCGGCTTGGTCTGTAAATACTTGGCGTGCCCAATCCGCCCATTCCGATCTTACACCAATTGCATCCCACTGAGGGTAGTCTTTCGCGATAAACCCACCCCCAAACCGGCCGAAACAGTCTATCATCTTAACGGCCGATTCCTCAATCAATTTGCGATCGCCGCTCTGCATAATCTTTTGGATATCAACCGGGCACCAGAAAGCAATCTGGCCCCCGAAGTTTTTGCCTAGACGCTCCACCCCCATCAGCTCCGGCTGATCGAGCTGCAGCGCGTCAACCCCTACCTCGATTAAATCGGGAATGATGTCGTATATATATCCGCAGGAGTGCATCAAAACCAGCAAATTGTTACGATGAGCACATTCTGCCAGGCGGCGAAATGCGGGCTTAAACAGCTCTCGCCAGCTCTCCGGACTAATGAGAAGCGCATTTTGGGTGCCCCAATCCTCGGCGAAAACCACCCCATCCACAAAGCCGAGATTCCCATAAATTTCAATCATTCCTGTCAACATATCTTCCACCCGCCGGCTCAGCTCCAATACCTCCGGTTTAGCGAGCAGCGTATCCATCAAAAAGTTCTCCATCCGCCGCAGTTTTCTCATAATCGAAAATGGAAATCCGGGTAGGCCGCCAAGGACAAACCTATTTTGATAGACTTCATTACTTGAATTGTACAAGTGGCGGTAAGAGCGGGGGGCGGTGTAAAAATCGGGGAGTTGATAGTCATCTACTCGCACCCAGCCATCCTCCAGCGCGCCACGGATCACTTCACCCTTCGACAGCCCATCTAGACGCCCCCAGATATTGCCGAACTCATCCTTCCAGACGTCCCCGATAAAGCCGGGAACCAGCGCCAGCAGTTCGGGACCCTTCCCCCAACCGGAACCGGGTTGTGGATTTTTCGGCCCAACCCCGCAAAAATCGCTGGGGTGTGGCGACAAGAAATCCCATCCGATTCTTTCCGGTGATTTAAACCGGATGGCGCGGTGGATAATCTCCTTGCTGCCCGTTACAACCTTGTTCATAAAGCAGAATCAATCCTCTTCGTCACGGTGAATAAACATCGCATCCACCTCTTCTTTGGTCAGCAACAGTTCTCGGGGACGTGCGCCGTCCAATGCGCCCACGATACCGCGCTCTTCCATCATATCCACCAATCGGGCTGCGCGGGTGTAACCTATTTTAAATTTGCGCTGCAGCATAGAGGTAGAAGCCTGACCGTTGCTGGCAACCAGCCGGACCGCGCTTTCAAACAGCTCATCTTCGGCATCACCGAGCACCGCTCCGCCGCTGTAGGTGTTGCTTTCAACCGGCGTCATTACGTAATGCGGCGGCTCCTGCTCCTTTAAAAATTTGACCAGCGCATTCGTCTCCCATTCCGTCAGGTAACATCCCTGAATACGAACCGGCTTGGGCGCATCTATCGGCAGGTAGAGCATATCGCCGCGGCCAACCAACCGCTCGGCGCCGCCCAAATCGAGAATGGTCCGGCTGTCCACTTGTGACGACACCGCAAAGGCGATCCGCGACGGGATGTTCGTCTTAATGGTGCCGGTTATCACATCCACCGAAGGTCGCTGGGTTGCGATCACGAGATGGATTCCGGTCGCGCGAGCCAATTGCGCTAACCGGCAGATGCTGGCTTCAATCTCAGCCGCCGCCTGCATCATCAAATCGGCCAGCTCATCCACCACGATTACAATGTAGGGCAGACGATCATTCGGATCCACAAGCTGATTGTAGTTGTCAATATTACGGGTCTGCCGATTTTGCAATAATACATAACGGCGATCCATCTCCTTTAGCGCCGCCCGGAATAGACCGGCCGCGTTTTTTACATCTTTAACCACCGGATGAAGAAGATGAGGTATTCCATCCCATAAAGAAAGCTCCACCCGCTTCGGATCAATCATTATAAAGCGAACCTGCTTTGGTGTGGCGCGAAATAATATACTGGCAATCAGCGAGCTGATGCACATGGACTTGCCGGAATTAGTCGCGCCGCCGATCAAAAGGTGGGGCATTTTTGCCAGATCGGCGTAGAGCGGTACGCCGGCCACATCTTTTCCCAGCGCAATGGTCAACAGACTGGAGGCATTGCGAAATTCATCGTTATCCAAGCACTCCCGCAAGCTCACTGCGCTGGGCTGCGCATTGGGAACCTCGATACCGATCGCCGACTTGCCGGGAATTGGAGCTTCCACCCGCACTTGGATGGCGGCCAAGCTCATCGCCAGGTTGTCGGCCAGACTGACGATCTTTCCGACCCGGATGCCGGGCGCCAACTGCACCTCATAGCGGGTGACGGTGGGACCGTGGGCGATCTCCACCACGCTGGCGCCGATGTCGAACTGCCTCAGCGTCTCCTCGAGGATGCGGATCTTCTCGTTTTGATCGGATTGAGATCGCTTCCCACTGGGCGGTGCTTCTTTTAATAGCGTGAGCGAAGGAAGAACAAAATCGCTGTTCCGTTCGGCATAGATGGCATATTGCGCGGTTCGCTTTTCGGGCATGGTGGGAAGGGAATCACTTTGGGGTGTATCCTGGAGGCCATGCTTGCCATCGGCGAGTGCCTGCTTTCTGACCACCATGGTCCGACGATCTTCCTCCGATCGGGGGGGCGCCGGATCGGCGATCGCAGTGCTGGACTGTTTGACTGGAATGCGCTTTAAGGTGTGCTCTTTAACCACCGCAAGGCCCTTTTGAGCGGTGCGTATACCGACTTTGCCCCCAAGATGCATGTGAGTCAGCAGCTCTACAAACGGGCGATTGAAGACCAACACCAGTCCGATACAGGTCAATGTGATCAGTAATAGGTGCGTGGCCACCGTTCCCAGCAGCCCGATACATAGGCTGGCCATCGCTGCCCCGATGTAACCGCCGGCATGCATCACGACCGGGTGGGTCCAGGCATTGAGTGAGCGCGGTCCCATATCGGCGGTGATGGCAATGTGACGCCAGGTGAGAAATACAAGCAGCAAAAGCAGCGAACCGTAGGAAGATTGCGATAGGGTAAACCGCTCGTACCCCAGCAGGAACATCACGCCCACAAAAAGGATGATCAGAGGGATGATGAATGCCCCCTCGCCGGCCACCAGCCTCAGCGCGATCTCAACCGGTCCGGGCAATAAGCCCTGATGCTGATCCCACACCAACCAGACCAGCGTTGAGGATCCCAGGAAGAAGAGCAGCAAGCCGACAATGTCCTGCAATCGCCGCTTAGGGTTGGAAGTCGTTTCGGTTAACCGGTACCTCTTTACCATTTGGTTTCACCTTCCGAACAATTATAGCGTCTTCAAAGAAAGTTGTGCGGCACTCATTCTTTCAACAAGTCAGCTCGCAAGCAACTCGATGTCTTTATGCGTCTCGAACACTGCCTGTGCATGGCTTCCGATGATGCCATCCGCCAGTGTGAAGATGATATATTGTAGCATCTATTACCACCGGCTCGTTGCAGGCAAGTTAATTGCAGCGGTACTCCAATCCAGGAATGGCCCTATGTGCCAATATAGAGTGAGACACTTTCCTTATCTTTAATTAGTGTAGATCAGGGCGGGAAGGAGATTGATTCGGTGTAAGAGTTCAGTTCTGTGGGAATGATTTTCGTTCGCCCCCACCCCAGCCCTCCCTCGAGGGGGAGGGCTGGGGTGGGGGCGAGGTGACTTACCGGTTAACTTTTTATTTTCCGCAAAACTGAATTCATTATAAGAAGAGAAGTCCGTCCTCCAAGTGAATTTTTCTCACCCGAAGGGACGAACTTCAGAGGGGGTTATTACCAGCGGGTGCGAACGGTGTAGGTAACGACCGTCTGCCCATTAGCCGGCACTTCAACCGGAAACTCGATGGTATGGGCGTCCTTTTTCACATACTTGTCGCTCGATTTCAATATCTCCCAGGTTCCCCATTCATGATCCACCACCGAAACCTCCACCGGCGTGTCCTTGTGATTTTTCACCGTAATCTCAAAGGTCTCTTCAGTCAAACCTGGAGCGAGCTGGTGATAGTTGGTGCGCTTATAGTCGCCCACGATATCAAACGCATCGCCGACGTAGAGCGATAGGGTCTCATCCTTGGGAGTGTGATCTATCATATCCTCACCAATGAATTGAAGATGCCCTTGGTTGTCCGCCTTATATAGTCGGATTTTGCCCTTCGGCAGAGGGATGCCGAGGTGATTTGCTTTTGTATTTTTCAGCTTCAGCACCACATTGACCTTGTGGTAGCTGCTGGTGTCATAGCCCTGTCCGGGAGTTGGAGTGGCGCCTTCGTAATAGGCCGAGTACCACCATTGCTTCCGTCCATCGTAGACGTATTTTTTCACCACCGGCACATCGCTCGCCTGCATCAGGGTAAGCTGCTTGGTCTCTTTATTCAGGATGTCGGTCCGGTTTTGGAGGGTGTAGAGGTGGTATTCAAAGAAGGATTGCTGCTGGAACTGAGGCGCCGGCGCTCGCTCACCATTGAATCCCCCCATTACTCTCGCCGTCATAGGATAGACCCGATAATTTTGGACCCGCCGCACATTGCCGGCCATAAGCTGCAGCTCCGCGTTGTGATAGCTGGTGCCACTCTGATTATCCAGTGTCACCCAACCGGTTAGATCGGATCGGTCATCATTCTTGTTGATCACCGCCACGTAATCGGCGTGCCAGCTCAATCCCTGCGTAATGTAAGATATTTCGCAGTTGTTTTCACCCGCGCGACTGGAAACGATCTTCCAGAGCAGCGATGGCTTTGACATCAAGCCGGTCGGCAGTCGCATCACCTCGATCTCGCCGGTGGGATTTAACAACACATGGCCGTCATCGGTGCGAATGACAATGCCGCCGTTTGAGCTCAACAACGTCCCCTTTACCTCGCGGACTTTGCCCGTCTCCATGACCTGCCGGATGATGACCGGCTGGCCGATGGATTTATCCAGAATAACGGATGGATTCATCACATCATAACGGTAGTTCTGCTCGCGGATCACAACATCCTGCGGGGAGGTGAGCGACTTGAAGCTCAACGAGGTTGGGTCAATTTGTGCGGCAACCCCTTCCACCGTTACATAATTAGTACCAACCTTCAAGGTGATGGGCCGATCTTCGCGAACCAGCGCAAAGTTGTCATTGTAGATGGTTAGTGAGACATTGGATGGCTTGCCGGCGACCGTTTGCGCCGGCGTCTGAGCCATTGCGCCGACCGCAAAAACGTTCAAAATGATTCCAAACCACCAGGTGTGTGTTTTCATCGGTTGCCTCCTGTAGATGGTTGCTGAATAGTACCGGTTAAACCGCTGTCTCGTCATTCGAAAGGTCGCCATTCCGCGAAATCGGGTATCAACTTGCAGATCCCATAATGACCCTTCCAGCCATTATAGGTTTTTGGGTTCTCTCCATATCCCTGGAACGACGATGAACGGCTTGACGCGGTATTTTCGCCGCTTACTACTGCTTCATCTCGAAGCCTCTCACGTATAAGACGAGTGTCGGCTAACGGCGGTTACATCCAATTGGATGAGGGGCGCTAAGTGGATATTGAAAAATACCGTAATACCCACCAGGTCGTCATTCCGGTTCCGAAAAGCGGAACTCAGAAACCTGGACATCAACATACCTCCCTGCGATAGGCAGGCGGGAATGACGAAGTGGCAGTATCCAGCGACTTTTTCAACAACCTTTTAAAACTTGCTCAGTCGCTGCATCTCGCTCAGCGTTTTGGGAACCGCAACGGAGGGCTCCTCCTCACCCTCATACTCCAGCAACAGATGTCCACGATAATTCGCCTCTCGCAAAACCTCCACGATCCGAGCCAGATCCGCCGGCTGCTTCTTCCCGTTGATCACCACATCGGTCTTCACATGAGTGGTTATGGCGTATGGCGCCACTTTAGACAGCTCCGCATAGGGGTCGGCGGCCGGAAAGTTGCCGCTGTCCAGCTTAAGGCCGAACCAAGGGGATTTGATCCGTTGTAACAGCTTGAGCGTCTGGTCGGCGGTGGCCACTACCCCACCGTGATTTTCCAGCGCGACGAAAATACCGCGTGGTTCCGCATAAGCCAAGCACTCCTCCACGCAGTCAATCACCCATTGCTGCGCCGTCCCTTCTGCAATTCCGGGTGGGATCGCACCGGCAAACACCCGGATGCACCGGGCGCCCATATCCACCGCGTAGTCAATCCACTGCTTGACCATCTCGATCTGCGTTTTGCGCTCATCTCCCGATGGGAAAGTAAATCGGTTGCCCACCGCAGTCCCCGCCACCTCCAGCCCCAGCAGGAAGCAGCGGCGAGCTACCTGATGAATGGCAGCGGCTGTAATGGGCTGCTGAAAATAGTAGGCAGTGAGCTCCACGCTGTCCAAATTCATATCAGCGCAGCGGTTCAAAAATCCGCCCAATGTCATCGTCGGCTTTTCACCGGCCAGGTACTGGCGGTAGGAATAGGCGCAACAACCCACTTTCAACCGGGGCCCTCCGGTACGGTCAGGCGGTCCGCCGGCCATTTCAATCCCGTTCACCGATTTAATCTCCTGAGTTGATGTCATATTTGATTTCCTCCTATCCGGAACGTATCGTTCTGAACTGAGGGGTTGAAAGAAGAATAGCAATGTGCCATTACATCAACTGGCGCTCTTTCAAGCTGATGCTCTTCCCCTCTCCGATTATGATGTGATCCAAAACCTCAATGCCGATCAGGTTGCCGGCCTCAATCAACCGGTGGGTAATGTTTAAATCTTCCGGGCTGGGTGACAGGTCCCCGCTGGGGTGATTATGGGCGACAATCATGCTGGCCGCACTGGCCGATACCGCCTCCCGGAAGACCTCCCGCGGGTGCACCACGCTGGTATCCAGGCTCCCTACCGATATCATCACCTTTTTCATCAGTCGGTTTTTGCTGTCCAGAAAGAGAGCCAAAAAATGCTCACGGCGCGGATCGGTGATCATCGTTTCGGCCAATCTAGCGGCGGTTTCGGGATCACGAATCACCGGCCTCGATTCCCGCGAATGCGCCGCCAGCCGCCGTCCGAGCTCCACCGCGGCCGTGATTTGAGCCGCTTTGATCAAGCCCACTCCATGAACTTGTGCCAAATCTTCGGGCCGTGCTTCCGCCACCCCCCGTAAGTCTTGAAACGATCGCAGCAATTGGTCGGCCAGCTTAAGGGCTGAACACTCTTTGGTGCCGGTCCGCAGCAGGATGGCCAGTAACTCGGCGGTGGTCAACGCTCCCGCTCCCAGCAGCAGTAACCGCTCGCGGGGCCGATCCTCGCTGGGTAATTCCTTGATCGTGACGTTATATTGCGTCATCTGCAGTATCACTCCTCCTTGACGCTGTTTTGGTGCGTAAATCTAGGGTAAAACTTCTATATCGGCGCACGATGTGAAGTTTTGGGCAGGATCGTCACCGCACGCCGGACGGCGATGATCCTTATCCCATAAACCATTGCTTTAGAATGAAGTTTTACCGTAAATGCCTCACCGCCGTGCGTTCTCTGAGCATCAGTGGCGGTGGTGTTCAGATAGGTATCCAGTTGAGTAAGAGTAACCCATGGAGCACCCGATTTAAGCTGCGCCTGAATTTCGGGCTTGCCCCGCGAAGCGTCAAACCGCCCGCTCCGGCCCTCCCCCTCGATGGGTGTATAGACACTTGAGTCCATCGAATAAACATCATTCCCGCCTGCCTCAGGCAATCCGGTGCCTTCGTTAAATTACCCGATCTTTACTGCGATCCCTATGTGCGGTAACAGTTCAGTTTTGTGGGAATGATTTTCGTTCGCCCCCACTCTTTGCCGATCCTGGGAGAGGGCTTGGGAAGACAGAGATTGATTCCCAGACAACATTGCAGTATGTGTTGCATGGTCTTTGATAGGTTACTTTAGGAGTCACCCTGCTAGTGAATGCAACTCGTAGGGTGGGCTGATCACTCATTTCTCAATTTAACCCACAGTCAGAGCCGCGAGCGTGAGCGAGT
>JAKBZR010000161.1 GCA_021842405.1 bacterium | reverse complement strand
GACCCCAAAGTCTTTCGCTGGAAAAAGGACGCTGATACGATATTGGCCAAAGTAGGCCGCGCCAGGCAAGCATTATGTAAAGAACCGTCATGTGCACTACACTAGCAGGGAAGGCTGGGATGGGGGGCAAGACACTCCGCCCTGCAACACCCGCCTAAATTACCCAGAGAACTGCGCTCTTCCACATCGCATCGGCCTTCACTAACGGTGGTAAGGTATAATTAACTTATGGCGAAATGGTTTGAATTTTGTTTTAATCACAAACCGGTTACGGGATTAAGCTTGAGGGGATGATACAGATGAGCGATTACGAGACTCAACGAGCCACCTGGAGAACCAAGGTTGGATTGGCTGAAATGTTGAAGGGCGGAGTCATTATGGATGTAGTGTCTCCGGAGCAGGCCGCCATCGCGGAAGAGGCAGGTGCGGTTGCGGTAATGGCGCTGGAGCGCGTTCCGGCCGACATTCGGGCCCAGGGCGGCGTCGCACGAATGGCCGACCCCGCCAAGATAAAAGAGATTATGGCTTCCGTGACCATCCCAGTGATGGCGAAAGCTCGGATC
Source organism: bacterium (assembly GCA_021842405.1). Taxonomy (GTDB): domain Bacteria; phylum Armatimonadota; class Chthonomonadetes; order Chthonomonadales; family JAMCWF01; genus JAMCWF01. The sequence continues at coordinate 3,061 of JAKBZR010000161.1, read as the reverse complement.
GGCCACTTCGCCGAAGCGCAAATTCTGGAGTCGCTGGGCGTGGATTTCATTGATGAGAGCGAAGTGCTGACGCCGGCTGACGAGCAGTTTCATATCAACAAGCATGCCTTCAAGGTTCCGTTTGTCTGTGGGTGTCGAGATTTGGGGGAGGCATTGCGCCGGTGCGGTGAGGGCGCAGCCATGATCCGTACCAAAGGTGAAGCGGGCACCGGTAACGTGGTGGAGGCGGTTCGGCACATGCGCGCCGTGATGGACGGAATCCGGCGGGTCCAGACTGCGCCCGAAGAGGAGCTGATGGCGATCGCAAAGGAGCTGCAGGCACCCTACGACTTCATTCTAGATGTGCACCGATCCGGAAAGCTGCCGGTTCCCAACTTTTCGGCGGGTGGAATCGCCACTCCCTCTGACGCCGCATTGATGCGACAACTAGGAGCGGAGGCGCTTTTCGTTGGATCAGGCATCTTTAAGTCGGCAGACCCCAAAGAGCGAGCCGCCGCCATCGTGAAAGCCTGCACCTACTTTGATCGCCCCGATATCTTGGCTGAGATTTCAACCGGCCTTGGCGAGCCGATGCTGAGCCTTGATGTCCGGCGTTTGGATGAAAAAGAGCTGCTCGCCACCCGCGGTTGGTAAACCTGGTAGGGAGATGAAAATCGGCGTCCTGGCGCTTCAAGGGGATTTTGAAGCGCACCTCAAAATGCTGATGCGCTGCGAGGTTGAAGCGATAGCAGTTCGGCAAGCGGCTGAAATCACCGAGATCGACGGGCTGATCGTGCCGGGAGGTGAAAGCACTGCCATCGGCAAGCTGGCCGATCTCTTTGAGTTGACCGAGCCGATACGAAATCGCGTTCAAAACGGTATGCCGCTGTTCGGTACCTGCGCCGGCTTAATCTGGATGGCGCGAGAGATCGAGGGCAGCGACCAACCTCTCCTTGGGCTGCTCGATGTGACGGTCGCCCGTAACGCGTTTGGCCGCCAGGTGGATAGCTTTGAGGCGGACATTCCAATGCCGTTGCTGGGGGATAGACCGCTGCGAGCGGTTTTCATAAGGGCGCCTTATGTGCTACAGGCTGGTGAGGGTGTTCAGGTTTTAGCCCGTTATGAGGATAAGATCGTTTGCGTGCAGGAGGGCAATCTGCTGGGCGCCGCATTTCATCCCGAATTGACCAGCGACGAACGCCTCCACCGCCATTTCCGGCGGATGGTTGAGGATAGTAAGAATGAATCGGCGCCGCATCACCTTGCCTATAATGCAAGGTGATGCGGCGCCGATTGGGTAGAATAAGTCGGGCTGGAGCGGTTAATTGGCGATATGCATAGCGTCAAACGGAATCAGCCCGAGACGGGCGGCTCGACGTAATGCCTGTACGCGATTTGAAACCTGCAGCTTTTCATATATATTCGCCAGATGAAAATCCACCGTCCGCTTGCTCACGTAGAGCAACTCGGCCACCTCTTTACTCGATTTACCCTCGAGCACCAAGGCTAGAACTTCCACTTCACGTTTTGTAAGCTTTACGTTCTCTTCGGTTGCTCGTTCCGGTTCCATCATAATCGTACTCATCAAGCACTCATCCTTTCTGCATCCGCTGGACGACGGGCTGCGCTTGTATTGAAATCGTTCCATATCTGGAGCCGGTTTCACCATAAAATTACAGAATTTACAATTTGAGATAAAATCAAGGTGCGCGATACGAGAAATAAAAGGGTATGACAATGAAGACAATTGACCACATACCGGTTTGGGGTGAGCATACCCCGGATACCATTGAGCAGATCATGCGATGCGCCCGGACGGCCGATTACGCGGCGCTGTGTGCGGATGGGCACATCGGTATGGGAGTGCCGATCGGCGGCGTGGTTGCGTATAAGGATAAAATAAGTCCTACCGCGGTGGGCACCGATATCGGCTGTGGGAATAAGGCGGTTCGCCTCGACATGCCGGCCGACGAGCTGCGCCGGAACATCGGCGCTATTATGGATGACCTGTGGCGGGAAATCTCCTTTGGGATCGGACGAAGAAACCGCACGCCGATTGATCATCCACTCTTCGACGACCCGGTTTGGTCATTATCGGCGATCAGCGGCTTTAAAAAAATGGCGCGGGAGCAACTCGGCACGGTGGGCTCCGGCAACCATTACGTGGACCTATTCGTGGATGAGCTGGGTCGAGTGTGGATCGGCGTTCATTTTGGGTCGCGTGGCTTCGGCTATAAAACCGCCTTTCACTTCCTGGAGGCGGTTGGGGCGAAGGAGGGCTATAACGTGAATCCGGTGGTATTGGACGTGCATTCCGCGTTGGGCGCCGATTACATCGAGTGCATGCGGATGGCCGGAGAATACGCCTATGCCGGTCGGGACTGGGTTTGCCGGGAAGTGGCACGATTAATGGGCGCCTCCATCGTAGAAGAGATTCATAACAACCACAATTTCGCCTGGCATGAGACGCACAACGGCGAGGATCTCTGGGTATGCCGAAAAGGCTCCACTCCGGCTTTCCCAGGCCAGAGGAGCTTTGTCGGCGGCTCAATGGGAGATGATTCGGTCATCCTGGAAGGCTTGGACAATGAAGAGGCGCGCCTATCGCTTCACTCCACCGTTCATGGCGCCGGCCGGGTTTTGAGCCGCCGGGCGGCGCGGGGAAAAATGAACTATCGAACGAAAAAGGTCATGGTGCCCGGGTCAATTTCCCGCGAAATGATGCTAAGCTGGTTGAAGGATAAGGATGTAGTGCTAGGGGCGCCGGTGTGGATGAATCCCCTCACTGCTACCGCCGACTTCGCGAGGTATTGCCGCATCATAAAAAAACGATCCGGATCCTCCACGTGCTGCATCCGGTGGGAGTGGCAATGGCGGGTGAAAACGAATTCGACCCATATAAGGATTAAAGGTCACCGATGGCCTTATCCCTAGTATAATAAAATTGTACACAATCACATTACATCAGGTAGGGAGCAGGCAGCCCTGCCGACCTACTCGAAGTGAAGATACGTTCGCCCAATTTTAATGACACCGATTTGGAATGTAACAATGACTGATAGAAACAAAATGAGGCAGATGG
>JAKBZR010000075.1 GCA_021842405.1 bacterium | reverse complement strand
CCTCCCCCGTAAACGGGGGAGGGGATTAAGAGGGACTGGGGGGCAAGATAAAAGCACCGCCGCTAAACTCCCTCCCCGCTTGCGGGGAGGGCTGGGGTAGGGTCGAACGAAAATCATTCCCATAAAACTGAACTCTTTCGCATCTGCGGAATCTCCAACCTATTCTGGATTCCCGCTTTCGCGGGCATGACATACAATATAAATCCCGGCCAAGGGGCAAACAGACGGCTTTGCCCCTATTGGATCGCTTCGATGCTCCAATGAACGATGTCAATCGAAGGATCGCCATCTCCTGGATAGACGTCGTGAGCCGGCTCTGCAATCGTATTTTGGTCGCTCCAAATGCGGTTTTGGGAGGTATCTATCGTCAAATAAGAGTTAAAGGTGCCCGAGTTTACATTACTTTGATCGCCCATCGCATCCACGTATTTGTCAACCTGGGTTTGCGAATTTCGGGGCACCAAATTGGTGGCGATGATGTTGACCTGCAGATAGCGCGGTAGGTTGCCATGGTTGGGATCCACCTCGCCCGAAGGCGGCGTCAACTGGTTCAGTGCCAGCGTAAACTGCAAGGTGTTACCCCCGTTGGGCGGCTGAGATGCAACCGGCTGTCCCACCAACAGAAAATTTCCGCGATTCGGATCTCCTTCAATTCCGCCCACAACATGGTAAATTGCATATCCGGTGGTGCCGGGCTGCTGGCCGTTGAACTCCACAAAATCGGTGAAGGCTCCGGTCGCGAACCCATTGAGATAGGGCGGCGCGATGACCGGTATCGGACCGTTTTGGCCAATCGGATCAGCCGCATTGTTGATCAGGAAAAAGTAGTAGTAGCTGGGATTGACCGGACCGGCAAACGTGATGGACACCGTTAGCCGCTTGCCGGATACCCCGGTCGCACCCGACGGTACGCTAGCGCATCCGGATAGACTTACCAACCCGTATAGACAGAAAACAGCGATCAACCATCGCAATTTCAACGGTGCACTCCTCAGGAGAATCGTTTTTGACGCAAACCACCGATATTATAGCGGCTCGGCATCCTTTCAAGCAAACCGTGGTTCGCTGGGTCGCCATAGCAGTCTCCGCGCTGCTTCTCCTCTGCGCATTTCCACCCATCACTCTCGATTTTACGGTCTGGGTTGCACTGGTGCCATTTTACCTGGTATGGCGCAGCCGATCACGACCCATCCAGGCTTATGGCTGGGGCTACCTGTTTGGGCTCGTGTTTTTCGGCGGCCTCACCTACTGGATCGGCCTGACGGTAACCGCCTGGTCACGTTCACCGGTTGGCTGGGTTGCCTGGGCACTGCTGGCAATCGTCGAAGCGAACTGGTTCGGCTTCTTTTCGGCGCTCGCTTTATGGGTGGCCAAAGCCCGGAATGGGTTGCGCCCGCCGCTGGCGTTTGTGTGCACCTGGATTGTCATTGAATGGTTGCGAACTCAAGGCACCTATGGTTTTCCCTGGGGATTAATTGGATCCACTCAGTACCTCCACCCGATCCTCATCCAGCCGGCCGACCTGGCCGGAATTTACGGCATTTCGTTTCTGGTGGTGCTGGTCAATGTGACCGTTGCGGAATGTTTGCTCGCCAAATCTTTCCGAAACCCCTTGGTTTGGATAAGCAGCGCCGCAGTACTGGCTACAGTCCTTTATAGCACCGTTCAACTCACCTCACCAGCTCCCGGTGTGCCCTTTCGGGTTGCCATTATGCAGGGCAATTTCAAAAACTGGCTGGTTTCCTGGCAAGATGTCGAGCGGGAAACTCATCGAATCGCTCGTATGACCCACGCCGTTCAAAATCGGCATCCCAACCTGATCCTCTGGTCGGAAAGCGCCGCGCCGGGTGATGTAATCAACAATGATGCGATCCACCAGCTTTTTACCGCACTGGCACGGCAAGCCGGCACCGATATCCTGGTCGGCTCCCGGTATCGCAACCCGGACAACGGCCAGCAGACAAACTCGGCGGTGCTGTTCAACTCAGCCGGGCAAGTCGTTGGTCGTTATGATAAGGAGCAGATCGTGCCCTTCGGTGAGTTCATCCCATTCCGCGCCGATATGCCCTTCGGCAACGTCTTCCACTTTTTCAAGACCGATCTCACCCCTGGGCATAGCGCGGCACCGCTCTTCGATCCTCCCGCCCGGCTCGGCGTCGTAATCTGCTTTGAGTCCACATTCCCGAGGCTGGCTCGGGCGAGGGTGAAGGCGGGCGCAAACGTGCTGATTTCAATGACCAACGACTCCTGGAGCGGCTCAATCGGGGAACCGGAGCAGCACCTGGCTTTGAGCATCTTTCGCGCGGTGGAAAATAATCGCGATATGCTGCATGCCAGCACTGGCGGAAGCTCCGCATACATGGACGCTAAGGGTAGAATCGTTGCTCATACCGACTATTTCAAGCCGGCTACGCTGGTGGTAACCGCCCGCCTCCATAATGGAGAAACCATCTACTCCCGCTACGGCAACTGGTTTGTATTGCTCTGTGGATTGTTTATCCTCTACCTTGCAATAAGTCCGATTCGTTGCTCAGTAAGGCGCACCACGAGCTGAAGCGTCTATTTCACTTTAAACGCTTAGTCTGGGCGGAATGCCGACTGGGCGTTTTGGGGTGAGGCGGCATTTGTGAGTCAATGATGGGTCCGGTTGCCGTCACCGGCTTCTTTACGCCCACCGGCTCACTTTTTGGCTTCGTGGTGATGATCGGAGGCTTAATTTCGCTTTGAGAGGCCGGAGGTTGAGCGGAGGTCGGCTGAGCTTTCTTACCGTATTTTGCTTCCAGCGGCGCGATCGCCATCTGTACGCGCGTATTGTTTGGATCGAGGATTAACGCAGCTCGCAGCTCGATGTAAGCATCTCGGGGTCGGTTTGCGGCCAGGTAGGCCATTGCCAAATGATAGTGCAGTTCGTGCTCTCGAGTTGCCAACCCTACCGCACGCTGAAGATATTCGAGCGCCGTCTGTATGTGGTTCAGGCGGTAGTAAGCCCACCCTAAACTATCCAAATATAGCCCCAACTGTTCCGGTGTAATATTGGATTCTTTAGAGGCTAATGAAACAGCACGGGTAGTCAGGCGAAGGGCCTGGTTGAGGTGTACTTTGTCGTCCGCATAGGTATACCCGAGTGCATTCAAAGCCTCTGGATCGTTGGGATCTATCCGGTAGGCCGCCTCCATCGCTTCAATAGCGGCGGGGATGTTACCGATCCGCTGCAGACTCACTCCCTGGGAGATCATTAACTGCACTCGCAGCTTGACCGTCGCCTTTGGGCAGTTGGTGAGTCCCAACTTGGTATAGCGAAGAGCCATGTCCCAGCGCTTGGTTGCCTGGCAAATGGCGGCGATGATTACGTAGGTATTTGGATCGGTTCGGTTTTGCGCGATTTGTTGGTTAAAAATCGCCTCCGCGCTGCGGATTTCTCCCGCGTTGAGGAGCCGCCCGGCCTGAGTTGCCCAGCGGCTGGTGTTGCGCTCCGACAATGCGGTGAGCTCCCGGCCGTCGAACAGAAAATAGAGCGCTAAGCCGACCGCAAAAATGATCGCGATACGCCATACGATTAATGCTTGGTTATTTCGCAACGGTGTTATTCTCTTTGCCACCGCTCGGGCCAGTGCGGCGGTGATGATGGATGCAGCGCATGATTGCCTGTTTTGTCACGTTTCAACGCCGATCCATCGTCATTTGAAATCGATTCGATGGGTGTCACTTATCTTACGAGGAAAGCGAAGGCATTGTTCGTCATATGGAGAAAAAAGGTGACCCAGAGGGAACCGGTTTTGTGATAAACGTAGCCCATATAGAGCCCCATCGCGATGTACGCCGGAATATAGAGCAACGGAAGGTGAAACGCGGCAAAGACAAATCCGCTCACGATGATGGCGGCGGCTGGGTTAAACCGCTTCTTCAGCGCATTAAACAGGAATCCTCGAAATACCAGCTCTTCGCTGAACGGTGCAATGATGGCGCCTGCAACGGCTAGCGCCAGTAGGCCGATCCCCGATTCCAACGGCTTTAATAGGGTTCCCACGTACAAGGCATTCTGGATAATTTTCAGATGCTTTAAGACATGTGACCCCCAAATTTCCACAATCGTCACATTGGCTAATCCCTGTACAATCCCGATAATCACCAATCCGGCTAATCCCGCGCCGATGCCGTATAAAACTTCCCAATCGTGGGGACGTTTCCGCAAACCGATGTCTCTCATCCTCTCCCCGTAGACGATCCGCACAAAAAACACGACCACCGCGCAAAAAACGGCCGCCTGGACTGGCAAAGTTGCAACGGCGGCCCATGCCAATTTCAGCGGATTATTAGGAGGTAGGCCGGCAATTAATCCTATGATGGGCAATTCCAGTCCTATCGTAATCACCACCATCGCCTGTATGCCAAACCAGGCGTGAACAACGCTCCACTTCGGGGCGAAAAGAGGGCGCGGGTTGTCTATCGTGATGAGCCATGAAAATCCAAGCACCAGGTCAATCAGCACTACAATGGCGGCGAAAATACCAAAACCGATCATTATAAGATGCAAATCTCTAGGTGGCAATGTCGGCATTCAAATTTCCCCTAAATATCGAAATAGATCCTCTTCCTCCGAGGCGCCGGTAAGCTCGAGGAATATGTCCTCCAGACTGGAGCTGCTGCCGGCCGCCAGCTCCCTGAGCTCATCCAGCGTGCCGGATGCGATCAGGCTGCCCTTATTGATGATGGCCACCCGATCGCACATTCGCTCCGCGATCTCTAAAATATGGGTGGATACGAATACGGCCGTCCCCCGTCGGCACAGCTCTCTCAAGATATCCTTCATCATGCGGGCGCTCTTTGGATCGAGGCCGACGGTCGGTTCATCTAAAAATATAACCTTTGGAGAGTGAATGAGCGCGCCGGCCAGCGCGATTTTTTGTCTCATTCCGCGGGAATACCCCTGGATGAGATCATTTCCCTTCTCGTAAAGCTCAAATAACCGCAGCAGATCGTCCATCCGCCGCGCCCGCTCGCTGGTATGCACCGAATAGAGGTCGGCCATAAAATGCAGAAACTCGCGGCCGGTCAACTTTTCATACAAAAATGGGTTGTCGGGGATGTACCCAAAGATCCGCTTGGCCGGGATCGGCTCGATCTGGATGTCATGCCCGCCGATGATCGCGGTTCCCGTGGTTGGGCGCAACAGGCCCGTCATCATTTTGATGGTCGTAGTCTTGCCGGCGCCGTTAGGTCCGAGAAAGCCGAAAAGCTCGCCGGCATGGACGGTCAAACCGAGATCATTGACCGCCACCAGCTCGCCGAATTTTTTAGTCAGGTTTCGGCATTCGATCATAACGGGGGAATTGGTCTCAGCGGCTACCTGATTGGGTGACTTTTCGGTATCTCCTGATTCGGTGCTCGGATCTGTTTCCACGGATTCGTTTCCAACCTTAAAATGTTGAGATTCATGCGCTCGTTCCAAATTCCAATTAAAAAGGTGATGAGAAACCACACCACCCCATCACGATCCCATTCCTATTTTTCCACACTCCTGCTTCATTTCGGTGATGGACTTCAAGCCGAGGCGACCGGCATAAACCGCTCGATCTGTTCGCGGGTGATCGGCCCTTGACGAAGGATCCTCACCGGTCTGCAGGTCAAATCCACCACGGTGGAAGCGAGGCCCCCGGCGGTCGGGCCGGAATCCAGCGCCAATCCGATCTCAGGTTCATCGCCTAAACTGGACATCGCCTCTTGAGCGGTCACCGGAGGCGGCTGACCCGACCGATTGGCGCTCGGCGCAAAAATCGGCCTGCCGAATTTCTGAAGCAAAGACAGGGCGACCGGATGATCCGGCCAGCGAATGCCGACCGTGCTTCCATCCGGGTTGATCCAGTCGGGGACGTGAGGGCTGCGATTCAGCACCAGCGTAATGGGTCCGGGCATAAATCGTTCAACCAGCGCCATCGCCTCATCGGCCAAATTGAGCGCAAGCGCTTTCAGCTCTTCTAAACTGGAAACCTGCACCGGCAGCGGTTTACCGGGGTCCCGTCCCTTGATTTTATATACCACCTGGGCCGCCTTTTCGCTGTAGAGGTCGCCGGCCAGACCGTACACCGTCTCGGTCGGGAATACCACCAGTTGCTCATGGGCCAGCGCACCAGCCGCCCGTTGAATTATTGCCAAGTCAGGTTTTGTGCTATGAATACGAATTATTTCAGTCACGATGGCTTAATGCCGCCGACGCAGCGCTCAATTCCGGCCAGATCTTTTTCCCGAAAGACGGCGCTAAAACCTCGATCTTCCAACATTCCGGACACGCTATCGCTTTGCCCGCAGCCGACCTCCAGCGCAATCCAGCCGCCCGGCCTCAATACGATAGCGGCTTGACCGATCAGCCTCCGAATGAGGCTCAATCCATCCGGGCCGGCATAGAGTGCCGTATCCGGCTCGTAGGTTCGAATTTCAGGTTGAAGCCGCTCCTTCTCACCCGGTGATACATAGGGCAGGTTCGCTACGATTCCATCGAGCGAACCGGTTGCAAATTCGGATAATAAGTCCGCTTGCAATAGGTGGATTGAGCTGGTGCTCAGGATATGGTTCACGTTATGCTGAGCGATCTTCAATGCGTCCATCGAGAGATCGGTTGCGATGACTTGAAGCTGATCTCGGTGTCGGGCGATGGAAATCGCGATGCATCCGCTCCCGGTACCGATATCGGCGATACGGGCATTGGATTGCGGGCAGGTTCTTTGCAGGGCGATATCAACCAATATCTCTGTCTCCGGCCTGGGAATCAGTACCGCGGGCGCAACTTTAAATTCAATGCCATAAAACTCTTGGTACCCCCGCAGGTAGGCAAGCGGCACACGCTTTTCCCTCCGGCTGACCAGGCTTTCGAGCTCAAGAAGCTGCTCCCGGCATAAAACAGGGAGTGCCCCCCTCATCACATCTACCCGCCGAACATGGGTTGCCAGCGCCAGCAACAACTGCGCCTCAAGGCGCGGGCTCTCAATACCGGCCTGTGCAAGCCGACGCTCAATCTCGACCAACATGGGCTCCGTCCGGTTGCTTCGATCGTCCAAGAGGTTATTGAAAATGTCGCTGGAGCCCGCCGCTTCGTCATTCCCGCCTGTCTGCTCAGGCAGGCGCACAGGCAGACGGCATGACGACCTGGTGGGTGTTACAATATTTTTCAACATTCTCCTAAATGATGAAGCCGCCCATCCATCAGGCGTTTACTGGGATTCCGATATGGGTGCGTGGCCACAGAAATGCATCTTGAATCGCCAATCCGTTACACGCTGTCACACCGTGGATGCGATCCGCATCTTTTCGGCCTGATCGGCGGTGGCCAGCGTATCAATGAAAGGCTGCAGTCCTCCATCCAGTACCACCGAAATATTGTAGATGGTCAGCCCAACACGATGATCGGTTACGCGGCCATCCGGGAAATTGTAGGTGCGGACCTTCTCCGAACGATCACCGGTACCGATTTGAGAACGGCGGGTGGCGGTGATTTCGGCTTGCTGTTGCTGCTGCTGAATATCGTAAAGCCGCGCCCTCAACATTCTCATCGCTTTCTCTTTGTTCTGAAGCTGACTGCGCTCATCCTGGCAGGTCACCACGATGCCCGACGGCTTGTGGAGCACCCGAATGGCGGTGGCCACCTTTTGCACGTTCTGGCCGCCGGCGCTCGATGAGTGATAGACATCCATCTCGATATCGTTCGGTGACATGTCCACCTCCACCTCCTCCGCCTCCGGCAACACCGCCACCGTTGCGGCAGAGGTATGGATGCGCCCGCTGGCTTCGGTAACCGGAACGCGCTGCACCCGGTGAACACCGCTTTCATATTTCAACTGGCTGTAAGCGCCGCTCCCCTCGATGGAGAGCACGACTTCCTTATAACCACCGATGCCGGTCTCCTGTACGCTTAAAATATCGAATTTCCAGCCTCGCCGTTCCGCATATCGGCAATACATCCGAAAAAGATCGCCGGCAAAAAGGGCGGCCTCCTCACCACCAGTACCCGCTCGAATCTCAACCAGCACGTTCTTCTCATCGTTGGGATCCTTGGGCAGCAGCAGAACTTTAAGCCGCTCCGATACCTCCTCCAACCGCGGCCTTAGCTCATCAACTTCAGCTTGCGCCAACTGGCCCATCTCCTCATCATGCAGCAGCGATTCCGCCTCCTCCAGACTCTCCACGACTTGCTTCAGCTCCCGATAGGTGGAGACGATCTCAGTTAAATCGCTATAGGATTTGGAGAGATGGCGGTATTGCTGGAGATCGGCGGTGACCTGCGGGTCGGCGAGCTTCCGCTCGATCTCCTCATAGGTAGTTTCGAGCTCTTCCAATTTATGTTTGGCATGTTCCCATGACATTTTATGCGTCAATCATTCTAATTTTAGTGATGGATCCGGACTCAGCGCGTTTCGTTAACTTTTGAAAACCAGCTTCTGTCCCGCTAGGAGGCGGCAACGGTCGGCTGAGGTGAGACGATTTCATTTTCCCGAGCGATGACCGCCTTCAGCGCGGCAAGCGCAACCTCCACCTGATCGGCGGTAGGCTCACGTGTGGTGAGATATTGGGACCAAAGCCCTGGCGCCAGCAAGATACGGGTCGGTGTAGCGTTTCGAAACCGGCCGGCCAGTTTAATTGTCTCATAAGCGATCCCAGCCACCACCGGAATCAGCAGCAGATGCAGCGGCAGTCGGAGATACCAGACCGGACGTCCAAAAAGGGAGAATACCAGAATGCTGAGTATCAGCACCACCACGATGAAGCTGGTCCCACAGCGCGGGTGAATTCGCGACGACTGCATCGCATTTTCTAGTGTCAGCACACGACCGGCCTCAAACGTATTGATCGCTTTATGTTCGGCACCGTGGTACATAAATACCCGATGCACATTTTTCATCGCCGAAATCGCCAGGATGTATCCGAGAAAGATAACGATGCGAACGAGGCCGTCAATCAGATTAAGCGTCAAGCTCCCCAGCTTTATCGGATGCCCCTCGACCGTCCTTATAAGGATCCCCACTCCGTCGGTGATGGCGCTGGGTAGAACCAGAAAGAGGCCGGCCCCAATGATAAAACCGGCCGCTAAAGTCGAGCCGATCGCAATATCGCTGATTGGGCGGCTGGGACTATCCACCGTTCCCTCGGACGGTCCCGTTTCAAGTTGCTGATTTGCCGAAAAAGAGAGCGCGCGCGCGCCCAACACCATCGCATCAATCAGCGCCAACGATCCACGCAGAAATATGCGGTTCAGCCACTGCAACCGGCCAAGCACCGACTTCGTCACCGGCTCAACGTGCACCACAATCTGTTGATCGGGCCGGCGACAGGCGACCGCAAAATAGCGGGGGCTTCGCATCATCACGCCCTCGATCACCGCCTGACCGCCGTATTGTGCCGGATCGCTCATGGGAGATACCCGTATTGATTGAGTACTGCTGATACCGGATGTTTGGCCTGAAATGGCTATTTCTTTAGGTTATAGCGCTGCATGAACTTCTCGACGCGACCTTCCGTGTCCACGATTTTCTGCCTGCCGGTATAAAAGGGGTGGCACACATTACAAATTTCAACCCGAATAGTCGGCTTCGTTGAGCGGGTCTTGAAGGTATTGCCACAAGCGCAGCTAACGACCGCCTCTTCATATTTCGGATGAATTCCGCTTTTCATAATTGACGACACTCCTGTAAGGGTCTACAAAGGTAACCAAACTGACACCCTATCTCACGTTTATTTTCACCGCCAAGATTATAGACGATTTTTGGTTGCAGCCGCAACGTAAGAGTTCAGTTCGGTGCAGCCGGATGCTATGAGGTAACATGTCTTAATGTGACCTAGAATTTCACTCCGTCCTTAAATAAACCTGCCATGGAGAAGCTAATCACCGATGAGTTTGGATAAAAAAACAGCGTTCATCACGACACCGATCTACTATGTAAACAGTTCACCCCATATCGGCAGCGCGCTAACCACCGTAACCTGCGATATCATTACACGGTACTGGAAGCGGCTCGGCAAGCCGACGCTTTTTTTAACCGGAACCGACGAGAATGCGACTAAGGTGATCGAGGCGGCCACCCGTGCAGGAGAGGACCCAAAGCGGTTCGTGGATGGACTGGCGGCTGAATTTCAGCGAACCTGGCGTTTGCTGCACATTGAATACGACGATTTTATCCGCACGACTGAGCCACGCCATATCGCAGCGGTGCACGAGGTGTTTAATCGGCTGCGAAGTTCTGGGGATGTGGTTAAAGGCCTATACGAGGGTTGGTACTGCGTCGCTGATGAGACCTTCTTTCGAGACAGTGACGTGGCGGAGGATCATTGCTGCCCCAATCCGGAGTGTGGAAAGCCGCTTCGCCGCATCCAGGAAGAGAGCTGGTTTTTCCGCCTATCCGCCTACGCAGATCGCTTAAAACAATATATCCTCGACCACCCCAATTTTTTACAGCCGGAATTCCGTCGAAACGAGGTGCTGGCCTTTATTGATCAGGGCTTGCGGGATATGAGCATCACTCGATCCTCCACCGGCTGGGGGATTCAGGTGCCGGATGAACCGGACAAAGTCATTTACGTCTGGTTCGATGCGCTGGTCAACTATTTGGTGGGCGCCGGTTGGCCGGATCATCCGGAGCGGTTTGCCGAAATCTGGCCGGCCGACATCCATCTGATGGGCAAGGAAATCTTCGTTCGTTTCCACGCCACGCTCTGGCCCGCTATGCTGATGGCGCTGGGTATGGAGCTGCCCGACATAATCTATGCGCACGGCTGGTGGACCATCGGCGGCGAAAAGGGCGGCAAGTCGAAGGGCAATCTGCCCCACCCCGGCGACCTGGCGGCACGCATCGCCGAGCTTTCCGGCGCCGATTATGAGATATCGGTGGACGCCCTTCGCTACCTGCTCATTCGTGAAATGCAATTCGGGCTGGACGCCGAGTACTCCGAAACCGCCTTCCTGCAGCGGTTTAACAGTGACCTGGCCAATGACCTCGGCAACCTGCTCAACCGATCGGTCTCGATGGCAGGACGATATCTCAACGGGATGGTGCCGCCGCCCCAGCCGGCACCCGACGGCTACGACCATCTGCTTAACAATGCGGTTACCGAAGCCGGCGACGCGCTTGGAGCCATTCAAATGAATACCGCTATGGAGGCTGCCTTTCGTCTTGTCTCCCGTTGCAACAAATACATTGATGAAAGACAACCGTGGCGGCAGGCGCGCGAGGGCGATGACCAGGCCGTCCGCGAAACCCTCTATACCTGTTTTGAGACGTTGAGAGTGGTTGCTATGATGGTTCAACCGGTGATGCCGGTTGCCGCCCAACGGATCATCAGTTCAATCGGCCTCGATCTCAACCCGGCCGAAGTACCCTGGCAATCGGTGGGCAAATGGGGCCAGTGCCCGGAAAAACCGCTGCCCAGCCCGATACCCCTTTTTCCCCGCATACCAGCTAATTTGCTGAACCGCACGACTGAAAATATTCAAGAGAGTCAAACGACCAATATGTCGGACATGCCTGAACCATCCACGCAACCATTGCCAGCCGTATCAGTTGCGCCATTTCCATCTAATTCGACCATTACGATTGAGGATTTCGCAAAATTGGAGCTGCGAGTGGCCGATGTGATTGATTGCAAACCGGTTCCCAATACCAGCAAACTTCTCCATCTTCGGGTGAAGCTCGGCGAGGAGGAGCGGGACATTCTTTCCGGCATCGCTGAAACCTACACGGCGGATGAGTTGATCGGCAAACAGGTCATCATCATCGCCAACCTCCAACCGCGAAAAATGAGGGGCATCGAGTCGCAGGGCATGATACTGGCCGCCGATATGAACGGCCAGGCGATCATCCTGGTTCCCGAAACTCGGGTCCCTTCGGGATCGCCGGTCCGCTGACGCAATAATCCCGCTTCCACTGCGATGAAATAGGGTGGGACGGACTGCGGCTGATTGCCTTTGACCGTGGATGTGGTACCCGACTGATATACCCCGCCCCTGCCGGGGCGAACTGCGATTGGCCGAAGCTCAGGCCGCGAACGCTTACATTGACGCATGGCGCGGGATGCCGGTGACGTTCCAGAAGCCGGCCAACGGCTGCGTGGACGTGCCCGCCCGCTGGTTAAGGTTCGAGAAGGCTCGAGACGGGGCCAAAGTGGCTAAGCGATACGAAAAACCAGCCACCTCATATCAACGGGTAATGGGATCACCCTTTGTGGCGCAGGAGCGAAGAACCCTATTTTTCTTTCAATGATACTACGGGCGGGGATAATTGGGGTTCTTGAACTGTTTCCACTTCTTCATCTGTTGCGCCCGCAATAGAACCGGATCGAAACTGGACGAAATATGACCCTGCGTTGCTTTTTTAACCGGATGATTGAAATGCGAAACTCCGAGCACATACAGTGCGAGGTAACCACAGATCGCCACCCTGGATGCCCACGCCACAAATACCGGGTTCCGGCGCCGCGCCCATTCCAACAGAAACACCGGTCCCAACACCATGGTCATTTTCGCTATGATGAACCAAACCTCACCCATCCTCAGATAGAGGCTGAAAATCGGATTGCCCTCGCTGACCCCGTAATGGTGGGCGAGATAGATGGTGGTACTCAAATCCACCACACCGATCAAAATGATGAGCCAACTCTCAATCGCTACTTTTCGCATCTTCAATACCTCCACCCGTTCACCGCTCATTCTCGCGGCAGGAACCTGCCCTTCTAACGTTGAAACACCTTATATGCATTATCCCAATCTTTATCAATCATTGCAAGCGGAGCTGGGCGCGGCAGTTACCGCTCCCGATCACTTTGCCTTCTGTCACGCTCAGCAAAATGGACCGCTGGCCGTCGTTACACCTTTATCTGAAGAGGAAACTGTCGCCACGGTGCGATGGGCGGCCGCCAACCACATCGCTCTCGTGCCGGTCGGCGGGGCCACCCTTTTGAACGCCAACCCCTCCGTGAACGATAAGCGCTGGCTGTTGCTATCCAGTCGCCACCTCTGCACCGTAACGGAATATTCGCCCAACGATATGGTGGTTACCGCGGCGGCCGGCGTTACGATTGCCCAACTTAATCAGAGGCTCGCCGAGTTTGGGCAATGGCTGCCCTTCGATCCCCCCGCTCCTGATCGGGCCACCCTTGGAGGCATTGTGGCCGCCAATACCACCGGTGCCTTTCGGACAGCCTATGGCGCTCCACGGGACCGGCTCTTGGGCTTGCGAGCGCTCACCCCCGATGGTCAGGTGATTAAGGCCGGCGGTAAAGTCGTGAAAAATGTGGCCGGCTACGACTTATGTAAACTGTTCACCGGCTCTTGGGGCGAGCTTGGCTTCATACTGGAAGCCACCTTTAAGGTTCAGCCGCGCCCCGCCTGCGACCACCGCCTTCGCTGCCCATTTTCCGATCCCAATTACGCTCGTTTCAGTCCGGATGATCTGAAAACGGCGCTGGATGTTTTGTTAGACTTTCAAACCCGGCAATTGGATCTTGCTTTTGCTATTTTGGTTGTGGATCGCACCGTTCGCCTTCTCATCGCCCTGCACGGCAACCAACCGAAGGTAGAGTGGGATCGCAATCAGTTGCAGTCTATGATTCCATCCTTGGTAGAGTTAGATCACCAGGACGCCGATTTCAGCCTGGCTCAAGACAGTCGCATTCCACCACCGACTGGCTTCGCCATTGAAGTCCTCTCTCTACCCTCTAGGGTGCCGGAGTTATCTCTCCGTTTGAATGATCTGCATCCTGCGCTATTAACCATCAACCTCGCCGCTGGTCGCATTACGGCGCAATGGTCTCACCAGGATACGCGTAATGAGGTGTGGAACCTCTGCAAATCCTTACACCCGCCGGGCGCTTCATGTACCTTTTACGGTGTACCGGAGTTGAGCCGTTCCAGTTTGCCCGCCGCGGCGCTTGGAATGGGCGATGCGGTGGTTCATGCCCTCAACCTTCGGATTAAGCGGGCGCTCGACCCAAACAATATCTTCAGTCCGTCCAGGTGGGTTGATAACGGGTTCGAGACCGCTCAGGAATAGTGCGGTGAGCGAAACCAAATCATCAGCCGAGAATCAGGAGCAGCGGCTGCTCAAATGTATCCGTTGCGGCTTTTGCCAGGAAGCCTGTCCGACC
Source organism: bacterium (assembly GCA_021842405.1). Lineage (GTDB taxonomy): Bacteria > Armatimonadota > Chthonomonadetes > Chthonomonadales > JAMCWF01 > JAMCWF01. The sequence goes on along the minus strand of JAKBZR010000075.1, from coordinate 2,836 downwards.
TTTCGACTAACCCAAAACGAGGCCGAATCGCCTCGAGGACGAATCTACCTGACTCGTTCGGTAGCCGAAGGAGAGCTGACCTGGAATCGGGGATCAATAAGCCATCTGGATGCCTGCCTGGGCTGCCGCGCTTGTGAGCCGGTATGTCCATCGGGGGTTGAGTACGGGGCAATCCTTGAGCAGGCGCGGGCCGATATTGAGAAAAAGGCGCGGCCGCTGTTACCGCGTATTGCCCGGCGTAATCTACTGAATTGGCTCACATCGCCTCGATGGCTGCACCTATTGGTCGCCGGCAACGAATTAAAACGACGAGTTATATGCCGTCCGGCCAATCTTCCGCCGATTTTTGCCTGGGCGCTCTCCGGGCATTGGAGACCTGGTCCGGCAATGCCCGCCTCACACGGCAGGGCCCTCTTTCCCGTTGTCAGCCCCGCCATTGGCACGAAAAAGCATCGGGTCGGATTGTTGCTCGGCTGCGTGATGCGGGAGATGTTCGGCAGCACCCACCACGCCACAATGCAAGTGCTCCAAAGGCATGGTTGCGAAGTGATTGCGCCGCCCAACGCGGGATGCTGTGGCGCCCTGCACCTCCATAGCGGTGATCTGGAGTCGGCACGGATGCGCGCCAGGCGATTGATTGATGCTTTTCAACCCTATAATTGTGAAGTGATCGTGGCCAATGCGGCGGGATGCGGATCCGCGATGAAGGAGTACGGTGATCTGCTGGCCGGTGATCCTCGATACTCCTCTCTCGCCGAGGAGTTTGCGATGAAGACGCGCGATATTCATGAATATCTGGTGGAGATCGGCTTTGATGCCCCAATCCAAGCGCTCGGTATCACGGTTGCCTATCATGACGCCTGCCATCTCGCCCACGGCCAGAACGTTCGCGAGCAACCACGTCAGATATTGAGAGCGATTCCGGGCTTGCAGTTGGTGGAGCTGCCCGAATCGGATACCTGCTGCGGCAGCGCCGGAATATACAACATCCTCCAACCGAAAATGGCACGCCGGTTGCTGGATCGAAAGGTCTCTTTCATCCGTTCTACCGGTGCAACGGTGCTGGCAACCGGAAATCCAGGCTGCATGGCATGGATTGAACAGGGGTTGCGGGAGTTGGCGCTGCCGATTCGGGTCGTTTCGCCGGTCGAGTTGTTGGCTGAAGCTTATTGCCAAGCCGCGGCTTCTCATGACGAAGCAGAGATTAGGCTTTAGCTTGGCGAATTAAGGCGAAATACCCGGCAAATAAAATCACGCTGAGTTGTTGTTGCAATTGCGGGCTCCCGCCATTGTAAAAATGGGCGGCGCCGATCATCAGCGCGGCCTAAGCTGGCTGGCGGCTGAGACCGGTGTGAAGATCGTTCACCCTGATGATGTGTCCAAGGCGTTTCGAGCCTGGTACACTCCTTAAATGGCATTTTGATGCCATCCTCATTCAATAATAAAACGGAGAAAGGATCACTCGATTGCAATTCAGCCATGGCGTTGCACCGCGCGAGATTATCCAGCAGGATTTCAAGCTGCTCGATACCCGTGAAACACTCCGCACCACCTGGGAAAACGAGGAGTTGATTTTAATACAATCGGTGGAAGGCCATGCCCACGAAGGGCACGGCGCCTTTCGCGGCCACCGCTTTCCCAACACCGATATTGATGACATCTGCTTGGCGCTGCGCCTCCACCCCGAAGCGATCAAGGCAGCCCGTCAGCAACTGATTGATGAGATCGTGGACTATGTGGAGCGTACCATTCACGGAGATACGCCGACCGCCTTACAGACCGGCAACAATGCGCCGCTGCTAGGCATCAACACCCTCCGATTCCTGCGGGTGGAGGCGCGTGATGTGCTGGCCGGCATCTACCTGGGCGGCTTGCGCGACGATACCGATATTCGCAAAGAGGTCGAGCAAAAAACCGGCCGGCGGATCGGCGGAGGGCGATGCTATCTGGTGGATAAGCACGTCATACACCGTTTGAACCTCGATGGGGATCAGCTCGCCCACGGAGAGTTTGAGGAGCGGATCGCCGAGTTTCATCGTGATGGCCTGATCGTTGGCCATGAGAAGGCGCACGAGGAGGGGGTGACCTATCAATATATCCGCCATCGGAAAGGCCCCGGCGAATCGGATGACGCCGCCATCGTGGCAAGCGGCCTGCTCTGGGGGATCGGAGTGGCGATCGGGGTCTTTCTGGCCGATGCCATTGATACGCTCGAAAAGTACGTGCTGAGCTATCGGGATCAAGATTTGGAGCTTGCTCGCCGAGTGGAAAGCGGCTATTCCTCACTCCAGTTCGGCCGTGATGAGGTTCACCGCCTGATCGAGCTGGCCGCTGAGCCGGAAGATGAGGAAAAGGAGCTGCCCGACAGCTCTTTGCGGCATCTGCTGTCAATTGACCGCAAACACGACCTTTGCGCGATTGAGAGTCATATCTTGGCGGTGGAAGGCGTGAAGTGCCCCACCATCGGCTTGGGCCACAGCCGAACCTCCAGCAGTTGGTTTTACGATTCGATTCGCAAGCGGGTGGAGGAGCTGAAATAGTAATCGCATACCAGTAACCCGATCCAATGCAGTTGGCATCCAAGGGTCAACCCACTCATAAGCGATCAGAAATGATCCTCAACCACCCGGTTTGGAAATTATTCCGTCGTTTCGCGGGCGCTGCCGGCCTTCAGGTCAAGGGATGGGGTGTGGCTGACCAAGGCAGTTCGATGTCGCTCCACAATTAAAATGCCCCATTTCCAGTCGGTCGTCGCCATCCGGACTTTCGCAGCAGCGGTCCGAAACGCTTAATGCCCCAGTTGCAAATCAAGGTGCCAACCTTGCGCCGATGGGGG